>JAJAZF010000408.1 GCA_026785875.1 Chamaesiphon sp.
AATCCGAAGTTAACTGGTTTCTTCAGCTTGTAAACAAAGTCTCCCGTCAGTAAAACATAGGAGGCATGAGTTTGCATCAATTCAATTGGCATAGTCACCGGATGGGGATAAAATTCCGGTACTAACATTTGCTCAATTAATTCTGGCAGAGTTGATTTATTTGACACGATCTATATTTTACCGGAAAGGGAGCTAAAGCCCCTGGCTAAAGACACGGGGATGTAGGCGGAGGTGGATAAAGCCACCGTGAAGCGGTTAAGCGGCTGCCGCACAGAATAATGTACGATAGTTGATAATAGGAAAGGTATTCAACCTGTCTAAAAACCTCGCTTCTAGTCGAAGCACTGAACCTTGAAAACTGAGATTATTGGGTTTCATCAGGGAATGCTCTTGTGGGTAAAAATCTTAGGCACCAAGTACTAGAAAAACAAAACTTGATTTTCTTCTGTACCGTAGGGCATACGGAAACAGGCTTCTGAAATGGAGTGAAAGACTGAGGAGAGACCGACCTCTGGGTCAAGACTCGTAAGGGTTTTGATGTAAGCCGACTCGTCGATCCAGTAATTCTCAGGGGTGACTCTGGAGGAATCCCCCGCATTCTATGCGTGGGGAGTATGTCAATCCACATCGATACCCAACTCTTTGAGCTTCGCAGCCAATAGATCTGCCCTTTCTCGCTCTCGATTTGCCAGTTGACTGGCTTCATCAGCTCGTTGAGTAGCTGTATCAGCGCGTTGTTGCGCTTGGATTAGTTGCTCTCGATCTGTACCGATCCAACTTCCAGATCGATCGTACCACCGCAACCACTGACCGTCTACACCAAAATACGCTCCTGCCCAAATACCTAAACCCAGTGCCAACTCCTCGAACCAAAATCCTTGTCCACTCACCGCTAGCTCCACATACCGCGCACCCTGGAGGCAAAACATCCGAAATTGGTTAGAGTACCTGTCGTAAATCGCATAATAAGGCACCCGCAAAATCTGCTCGTAAACCTGCCACTTCGTCGGCGGTTTCCCGACAACGCGCAACGTCTGCCCCAAGTCCTCTGCCTCCGTACCTGGCGATAACAATTCCACCATCAAAAATGGTGCTACACCCTCTTGCCACATCACGTAGCTCAATCTGAGGTCTGCCTGGGACTGACTCGCTGGTGCCCCCAGTACCAAAAACCAATCCGGTCGTTTGTACCAGCTTGTCTGCCTGACATCATAATAGAGATTCAAGTCAGCCCCGATAAAAAAATCTACCTCAGCAGGCTGACAAGTTTCCCGCAATAATTTAGGCTGAAAATCATGAAATTCGTCAGGCAAACCCATCTCCTCCGGATCTTCGCTGGGTAAATCGTACATCGTTGGTAGTGTGTCGATACCAGGTACGGTGGGATGATTTTGATACATACTTTCTACACCTCATGCTTTCCCTATTTTAGCCCAAGTTGCTACCTACACTCGAAGTGGTTAAACTCACATCTTGCATCAATATATATTTACTATTAGTGGTGTGAGGGGAAAGGGAAAGGGGTAAGGGGTAAAGGATAGATGGCTAGCGTGTTCCTTTAACCTTTCCCCTTTCCCCTTTCCCCCACTTCGCACTTGATTTTGGACGCTGTGCAAGATGTGAGTATGAAGCTTTTGGAGGTTTGATGAGTAAGCCAACTGCGGATGAAATTAAAGCAATAACTCGATGGCGAAACCAAAATCACCAAATGCTGCGTGAGAACTATCGCAAACAGTTTATTGCCTGTGGTGTTTCAGAGATCCTTGCAGCAGGGACAGACGGCGATCTCGTCGAAGCGATTGCCCAAGCCACTGGCAAACCATTCGTACTAGACTGGATACCTGCCCTAACTGCTGATGTCAATTTTTATTGGGTAAAATTCTATGGTTTGAAGAACAAGAAGGTGTGCAATCCCCTGTATCCAGTGACTTTGGCTACTTCAGTCAACCGCAAAGAAATGTATATGACGGTAGACTCGTCGGGTGCGGAAGTTAGCCTAGTCAGTCGTGAAATTGGCGATCTCTTGGGCTTCACCGTCTCACTGGGCGAAGAACTGGAAACTGGCGAAGGAGTGGGCGGTGAAATTGCATATATTAATCGATCGATCGATTTGACTATCGACGGTCACACCTTCAGAGCTACGGTGGCATGGATATTAACGGAAAACACTAATGCGCCGCTGCTGTTAGGGCGAGAGGTAGTATTCGACCTATTCGATATTAAATTCGTCCAAGCTGAGGAACGGATTGAGTTTGAATGGCGGGGGGAGAAAGATGCCGACGAAATTACCACATAATTGCGAAGCTTGCTCAAAGCTGTCGGCACCCCAGGCAAGACAAAAGAACTGCTGGGAAGACAAGCGTTGTCCAGATCGCCGTTCTTACCACCGGAAAAAAGCAGCCACGGCAATTCGCCGGAAGGAACAGCGACAAAATTCATCGATCGATATGGTTGCTGGCGCAGATGGTAAGCCGTTCGATCTAGCTATACCGGACACTTATACTGCGGAGCTATGTCTCTGGATTAATCGATCGAATCAGACTATTCACGCGATCGGGGCGAGGCTCTATTGCGGCAGTGTGATGACCGATCGAACTCAAGTAATTCATTGCTGGGGATTAACTAATGCTCAAGTTAAGCAAGTGGGGCGCAGTATTCTGTTGGCGATGTCGGCCCAGCATGACAATATTCCTTTGCCTAAATTTCGTGTAGTTAAAGAGTTTGATGCGAGTTTGTGTCCTCTGACAGATTGCCATGTCTATTAGGGAAAAACTCATGCAGTCGAATCAGCCGAAGATCGAACAGCTTACCATCTGGACATTACTCGAACGGGTGAGCGTAGCTCCGTTGGATGCCAACATCATCGAGCTGAGTAATTGGATCGGTGCGCTCGATCTAGAGTCGGCTGGGGACGCTTTAGTTACTTGGGGAGTATCTTACCGCGATCGAGCAATTCAACTGCTCGATGAGTGGCAACTTAAATCTCCCTTGGTACCAGCGGAGTTAATCGTTGTTGGAATTACAGAAATCGGTTAAGATGCCGCTGGTGCAAGTTTGGCTGGCTCTACTGTTGAATGGATTTACGCTCGAACAGCGCGGTGAATTTTACGAAACCGAGCAGGTTTGGATTTCACGCTGACGTTATTCCAAATCTTTGACTAGCTTGATTATACGGTTATCACGGTCTTACAATCTCACTACTGGCGTAAATTATTGCTGTCTGGTGCCATTTTGACACCAGTAAGTTAGAATGAGAGTAAATCATCGATCGCTCCAATGAACCAACAAACCAAGGATGCGCGGGTAGTAGCCAGAATCTCGCCTACGGTCAAAGAAACCTTGCAGAAAGCGGCAGATTTATCTGGTGCGACCTTAAATCAATTTTTAGTTCAATCGGCACTGAGCGCAGCCAACCAGATTCTGGAAACAGAACGGGCGATCGTTTTATCCGAACGGGATGCTCAGACAGTCTTCGACCTACTCGAAAATCCACCAACACCCACCCAGCAACTTTTAATCGCTGTAGATAAACATCGAGCATTTATTCGTGAAAATAATCGAACTGCTGAATAAATCCCACGACCGAGAGCAGTTTGATTGCGGTGTAGAAGTTCTCAACCAGTTTCTCAGATCTACGGCTAGGCAACATATTCAGAAGGGTATTTCTCGCACGTTTGTCTTAATAGAACAAGATCTTTCCCAAAGCATTATTGGCTTTTTTACGCTAACGATCTGTGAAGTTAGGCGCGAGAAACTACCAGGATCGATCGCGAAAAAATATCCATCACAAGTACCTGGAGTTAAGTTAGCTCGTCTAGCAGTCGCCAGACAATGGCAGCGGCAGGGGATCGGCGAAATTTTGATGGTAGAGGCGATGCAGCGGGCGTTACTGGTTGCGGATACGGCAGGCGGTATTGGTTTGTTTGTCGATGCGAAGGATGAGGTTGCCCACAGCTATTATGCTCGTTATGGTTTCATCACTTTGGAAGACAATCCATTAGAGATGTTTCTGTCGCTATCTTTGCTGAGAACGCTAAATCTATCTGGTGACAATAAATAGTTAAAGCTTGCTCACACTTGGCATCAATGCCTAGATATTAGACTGGATGTAGAGATTGTTACGATCGAGGATCGTGGCAATACCGAGGTTTTTGGCGATCGTGGCGTTAATGGCACGGCTGAGATTGAGGGCGAAGGTTTCGGTGCTTTCGGCAATTATATCCCCCAGGATGGCGATCGAGACGGTGTTGGTTAAGTCACCTGTGCTTGAGGTAATCGTGCGCTGGTGGCGGTGTAATCGCTACCTGAGAGGACGGTAATGTTGCTAGTGTTACTGACTCAAAAGGCGATTCTCTTACGAGAGGCTGCACCAACGGATTATGGGCGGTCGTACTGACTTTTACGGGTTGTGGACGCTAACTCCAGCCCGTTCTTTAGCTCAAACAGATTACCTCCAAAAGTTTGCTCGGACTAGGGCATGTCAACCGCGATCCCGATGTCATCGAAAAAATCGCGCTCCTACTTGGCTAAAATCGTCGTATTCCCACCAATGCTCACATTTAAGAGCGCGTCGAGGCTACCAATTATCGTCGTCTGACCATTAATAGTCATATTCTTCTTGGTGAATAATTGACCCTTGAGGCTCGTATTACCATTGACAGTTAGATCGCCTTGGGCAACCATCTTCACAGTTGCAGTAGTATTCACCATACTCAGACCACCGTTAGTGGTAATGTTCCCATTACTATTGATGATACTAGTGCCACCGAGACTCGTATTGCCAGTGATATTAATATTCCCTGATGCACTCAGCGACAGATTAGTGCCAGTGGTGGAGTTGAGATTGATGTTTCCGGCATTGGCAATCAGTTTGACATTGTTGAGGACTGGGTTCCCTTGGTAGAAGTTAATGTTACCGTTTTCGACAATCAGGATGTAGTTACTCAGATTGATATTAGCAGGGAGATTGAGATCGCCATTGATAATCCTGACGACCGTGGGATTAGTCACCGTACCAGCCGCCGGGAATTTGGTATTCCAGTCAGCACTAGTATTAATTGGTGTCGTTTGGACATTAAAGGTTTTGACAACAGCACTGGCTAGCGGTGTAAATTCTTGGAGTTTACGATCGGCGTAGGCGGGGATATTAATCGTTTGAGTGGCGGTGGTAAAGTTGTTGTACTGGTTGGGGTTGGTGGTAGTTGTCGCACCCGTACCGAGGGTAATTTCGTTATCGGTGAGGACGATTTTACCATTGACTTTGAGGGGATTACCAGCAGCATCGCGTTTGACTGGGAGGGTGACATTCCCGTTGAGGCTGATGCCTTTACCTGCATAGATTTGAGTATCATCGGTGCGATTGGTGGTATTGCCATCGAAATCGGCACTACCGTTGATGGTGATATTACCACCAGCGCGGATGCCACCTGTGGTTGGTGGTGCAGCTACGGTG
>JAJAZF010000409.1 GCA_026785875.1 Chamaesiphon sp.
CCACACCACAATGCCATGCTGACGCAGTTCATACTTCAGTTCTTCTTCTAAGGTGGCAGCGATCGAGCCGAGGGAGATTGTCATGTTATGGCAGTAGATAGAAACTCTTACTAGCGTAGATCTAGGGTACCCACAAGCGGCGTTTTTACGGCGAGTGGGTTCCCCCCGCATAAAAAAACGACAAGACAGCGAAAAGTGCGTTCTTGGGGTTTCCCCAAGTGAAGCACCTTTTCAAGACAGGGGCACCCCTACAAAAATCATACCCATATTCAGCAACGCCCAAATATTTAAGTTGCTACATCTAAAATGTCTACGGTTGAAATCGCTCAGGGTATTGGTAGTAACTTGGGTGATTCAAGCTGCTAAATATGGATAGTCAGTATACCCTTCAGCTCCAGCAGAATAAAACTTAGCAGGATTTAGAGCATTAAGCTCGGCGTTGTTGGCGAATCGTTCGGGTAGATCGGGATTGGCAAGAAATGGAACACCAAAAGCAACCGCATCGAGCTTACCACTGGAAATTGCTGCTTCTGCTTCCTCGGCACTATAGCCCATATTACCAACGATCGTGCCTTGATAGATCGATCGAATCGGTGTCATTACATCACCCTGTTGTTCGCCCTTGAAGTCCGCTCTCATCACATGGAGATAAGCCAGATCATAGTCATTGAGTCGATTAGCTAGCCAACTAAAAGTTGCCACCGGATCGCTATCGACCATACTATTAAAACTATTGAGCGGTGAAATTCGCAATCCCACTCGATCGCTACCCCACACCGAAATCGTCGCCTCTAGCACCTCCAACAATAGCCGAGCGCGATGCTCCACCGTACCACCATAGGCTCCACTGCGTTGATTTGAACCATCCCGCAGAAATTCATCCAACAAGTAACCATTCGCCGCGTGGATTTCCACACCGTCGAATCCCGCCGCTTTCGCATTTACTGCCGCAGCCTTAAAACCAGCAATAATTGTAGGGATTTCTGCATCAGCTAACTCACGGGGAACAGTGTAAGGAAACTTCCCATCAGGAGTGTGGATTTCGTCATTGGTAATCGCGATCGCACTAGGCGCAACTGGCACCTTACCACCGTTCAACAATGGATGACAAGCCCGCCCACCATGCCAGATTTGCAACACGATCTGACCACCTTTAGCATGTACCGCATCGGTAACTTGTTTCCAGCCAGCGACTTGAGCATCATTATAAATTCCTGGTTCTGCACCAAACGCCGAGCAACCATCCATCGCCGCCGTAGCCTCAGCAATAATTAATCCAGCACTAGCTCGCTGACTATAATGCTCTGCCATCAGAGCCGTCGGTACATGGTTTTCGTCTGCTCGACAGCGCGTTAATGGTGCCATCAGCATCCGGTTGGTTAGGGTTAATGCCCCGATATTCAGCGGTGTAAAAAGATGGGTAAATGTCATGGGTTCACTAAGTAATAATCAAAGGCTAGATTAGTCTGTCGCAGCAATTTCGATAATTCGATATTCTCGAATTATTAAACTATATCAACGAATGTGAGATCGTGCAAGTAGTGGTCGCCTAGTTGACGTGGGGAAATCAAACCCGATCGTTCATTATCGCAATCCTCCAAAAATAATATCCTAGCGATTCCTAGCCACACACCTATAAATCTCGATATAATTCAGACATCAGGATGACAAACTTAGGAAAAAGAGGGTGACTGTCATGAATGTTTTTACTCAGCATACTTAAATATTTCCACTACACATAGATAGTGTCAGCAAAAATTCATCCAAGTCCTAGTGTTATATCCTTCACCCTTAAATTCATTAGCTAGGGGTACATGGTTCAAACTTATCTGTGGTGCTAGCTTTGGGCATTTGCCAGCCATTAGTAATCTCGCGATCGCGTATACATTAGCGGGTGCTGATTGTATCGATGTCGCTGCCAATTTAGCGGTCATCACCGCTGCAAAAGATGGGATGAGAATCGCCCAGAAATTAGCCCGAGCAAGTCAAAATTGGGAAGATCCATTACTGGAGCTGCCCTGGTTGATGGTGAGCTTAAATGATGGTGTAGATCCTCATTTCCGCAAAGCAGAATTCGATCCGGATCGATGTCCGGCTGATTGTCTGCGTCCATGCGAACGCATTTGTCCGGCTGATGCGATTGCTGCTGAGGGAGTCATCGAGAGTCGTTGTTACGGCTGCGGGCGATGTTTGCCGATTTGTCCATTGGGATTGATTACGACTCGCGATCGCACTGCGACTCCTAGCAGTATCATCCCCTACATCAGCGAGGAGGATGGGATCGACGCGATCGAAATTCATACTCAAGCGGGACATTTAGAAGATTTTCAACAGTTGTGGAGCATCCTCGCACCAGTTGCTCATCATCTTAAACTGCTAGCGATTAGTTGCCCCGATAGTAGCGAATTAATCCCCTACCTGCGATCGATTCACGCTACCATTGCAGCCACTTATCATCCCCACCCACTACCATTTACACTCGTATGGCAAACCGATGGTAGACCGATGAGTGGCGATATCGGCGCGGGTACAACTCATGCGGCGATTAAATTGGGTGAAAAAGTTTTAGCGGCGAATCTACCTGGATATGTGCAACTAGCTGGCGGTACCAACCACTACACCGTGCCCAAATTACGGGAACGACAACTTTTACCGCCAACTACTACCAGACACGTCCACGGCGTTGCTTATGGTAGCTATGCTCGCGTTGTATTGTCACCGATCCTCGACAAATTGGATCTTCTCGATGACAATCTGGGGAAATTAGCAGCCCATCCAGACTTATTATGGTCGGCGGTGGCGATCGCGGCTGAACTAGTCGGACAGTTAAAGGGTAATGAGGCACATCGGTTTTTAGGGTACCAGCGGGAACCAATACAGACATCAATAAAAAGCAAAAAATAATAACCCGTAATGGACGAAAATTTAAGTTTAGGTAGAATGCAAATTACCGACGACCTCGGTCAATTATTGGCGGTACTACCGGAATCAATTCGACTGACTTTAGAACAACATCCCAAACTGGATGTGCTGATTGAAGTAGTCATGGATCTAGGGCGTTATCCTGAAGCGAGATTTGCTGATGGGGCAGAATATCTCAGCGATGTGCCGATTACCAAAGCAGAATTAGAGGATTGTGTCGATCGATTAGGCTCATTCAGTGGTGACAATCGCGCTGGCATCGAGCGCACCCTGCACCGGATTAGCTGTATGCGAAATCGCACGGGCGAAATTATCGGTTTGACTTGTCGCGTTGGTCGTGCCGTCTATGGCACCATCGAGATGATTCGCGACCTCGTAGAAACAGGGAAATCAATCCTGATGTTGGGTCGTCCTGGAGTAGGGAAAACCACCGCCTTGCGAGAAATTGCGCGAGTTCTAGCCGACGAACTCGGCAAACGCGTCGTAATTATCGATACCAGTAATGAAATTGCTGGCGATGGTGACATTCCCCACTCAGCAATTGGTAAAGCCAGACGGATGCAGGTCGCCCGTCCCGAACTGCAACATCAAGTGATGATCGAAGCCGTCGAAAACCACATGCCCGAAGTGATCGTCATCGATGAAATCGGTACCGAACTAGAAGCCCTCGCCGCGCGGACGATTGCCGAACGTGGCGTTCAATTAGTCGGTACCGCGCACGGTAATAAACTCGAAAACCTCCTCAAAAACCCCACCCTCTCCGACTTAGTTGGCGGGATTCAAGCAGTCACCCTCGGCGATGATGAAGCCCGACGACGGGCATCCCAAAAAACCGTCCTCGAACGCAAAGCACCGCCCACCTTTGAAATCGCGGTAGAAATGCAAGAACGCCATCGCTGGGTCGTTCACGATAGTGTCTCAGAGATCGTCGATACCCTATTGCGCGGTCGTCAACCGACTACCCAAGTGCGGACAGTCAACGATGAAGGTCAAGTTACCGTCGTCCGCGAACTACCAGAGATCGGCAAGAATGGCTTGATGCCCGCTCCCAATGCTGCACCCCAATCGACCCGTGGCTGGCGATCGACTGGACGGATGGAACCCATGCCGACAAATGGATTTGGCAGATTACCTGCGACCTTAGCCACCAATGCTTCGCAAGCAACATTAGAAGCAGATCTGGGCTTTGCTCAACTCCTCGACCAAAACTGGGACGACGATGAGGCAATGATGTCTTCGGGTATTAGTGTTGGTGCCAATGGTGAGGAGTTACCACTCCACGTCTATCCCTATGGCATCGGGCGCGATGAATTAGAGCAGGTGATCGAAGTCTTAAATCTCCCCGTGATCTTGACCAAAGATATGGCTAGTGCCGATGCGGTCTTAGCACTACGAACACATATCAAAAATCACGCCAAATTACGGCAGATTAGCAAGGTGCGTCAAGTGCCGATCTACAGCGTCAAATCGGGTACGATTCCCCAAATCACCCGCACGTTGCGCCGAATGCTACACATGGACGATCCGGGTGTCCCTGAAGATGCCGATCTGCGTCTATTTGCTGCTAATGGCAGTGAAGACGAGGTAGAAGCTCTTGAGGAGGCTCGATTAGCCGTCGAGCAAATTGTGATTCCCAAGGGTCAGCCTGTCGAATTATTACCTCGATCGGCTTATGTCCG
>JAJAZF010000410.1 GCA_026785875.1 Chamaesiphon sp.
CGATATGTTGAATTTCTGTCTGCTCGGCGGAGTTCCACGGCTCGATCTCCCGCGTGGTCGCCAGCAGCCCCAAAATCGTCCCATCTGATACCAGTGGTAGCAGGATCTGATGACGTTGGCTCTGGGACTCATCTGCACCCCATTCAGGTGATTTTAGCTTGGCTAAGGTTGTAACTTGGCGATCCTCATTGCCAGCTAGTTGTCTGGCAAATCGCTCTGGAAAGCTTGATGAACTATCCAGACTCTGATTCATTACCTCCGACCAAGCCATCCCAGTTTCTGGATAGATTGCTATGGGTAATAATTTTGACTCCCCACCGCCTTCTAGTTCCTCCGTTATGTACACAACGCTCAAACTTGCGCCCAAGCTATCCGCCAACAGTCGTAGCTGTGCGCGACACAAAGCCATGAATTCAGAACTCGCAGCGGTAGACACGATTTTGGTTGGTTGGTTTTGGTTTATCAACTTATCTGAGCCATTAGCGAATAGCCGCTACTAAACTATTTTGGCACGATCGCTGTCTTTAGAAGCCAAGCTGCTCGATCTGAGTTGCTAAGATCGCTAAATTCGTCAGGATCTGAGATCGTTTAATTAAGATTTGTTACGAATCTTAAAATTTGGTGTCGTTAAATTACCAGTATAACTTTAGTTTTTCTTTATATTGGTGGATTTGAGCAGATTAAGGAAGGATTTTGATGGGGCTTGAGTTTTTAGACTAGAGCGGATAGAATAGCGACGGCTTTTGTAACAGACATTACATCTGTCTGAACTAGAGAGGAGGTAAGGCGGTTGGCTAGAAGACGCAAACGGAAGAGTCGAAGACGGCAAGAAGGGCGGAGAATTTTGGAGCAGGTGCCACAGTTCAGCATTGAAAGTGGTGAAGATAAACCTGTGACCGCTGCACGTAAATATATCTTAGCCGAAGGTATCAATCCACCAGCTCTGCTGTTGGTCAAACGCAACGAACACACGACAGATCGCTATTTTTGGGCAGAGAAAGGTTTATTTGGCGCACAATACGTCGAGGAAAACCATTTTCTATTCCCCAGTCTACGATCGCTAGAGCCAGAAACAGAAAGTCAACAACTAGTAACTGTTGGCAGCAGTATCTACTAGTTAGCTGACTTTCTAGGCAATCTCGATTTTTCATAGTGAGCACCCAAACGCGATCGCCTTTGGGTGCTTTTTTATTTTATATCTTCACGGACACTTAATTGCAGCACGGACTGAAATACTGCCAATTCATCTCGATGTCCGCTGATTCTAATCGAAGTTGAGGATGGTTCGCCATCTTGCACTTCTACTTTGAGGCGGACTTGCTCGGTGCGCGACGATCCTTCCCAATAAAACCAGCCAGCCAACGGTGCGACGAGGATGAGCACTAAAAATAGATTGCCGATATCGGGCAGTAGCATCGATAGTACCAATGCTAGGCACAGTCCACCCACAGCCGCTAAACCAGTCAGTAACAGTGTCAGAAAGACACTCGGACGTACTACTCCCTCAAAAGTTACAATGTCGGTATCTCGATCGACAGCGGCAATCTTGTAAGCTCGCTCTGTAAAGTACGCTTGCAGACGCGGTAACAGTGCTACTTCTGATTCGCTAGTCTCCAGCACCATTTGCTCGATCCGAGGTTTAGTCGAAGCCCGAATGAAGAAAAACAACCCTACAGCCAGAAGTAGAGTTAGGATAAATGTTGAAGTCAGGACGGGATTGTTCATAAATTGAGTCAGCACTAGCAATAATTTGCAGCAGATGAGTGGATCTACCTCTCTAAACTGTCAACTGTCAACTGTCAACTGTCAACTGTCAACTTTATCTTCGATCTTCGATCGAGACATAAGCCTGTTGATGCAAGCCCGTGTAAATTTGAGTAGGACGGAAGATCCGATTTTCCTGGAGTTGTTCGTTCCAATGCGCCAACCAGCCAGCTACTCGGGCAATGGCAAACACAGGCGTAAATAAATCGGCAGGGATGCCCATTTTGCGGTAAACCAAGCCCGAATAGTAATCAACATTAGGATAAATGCCGCGCACTCCCAAATATTCCTCCAGTACTCGTTCTAATTCTAAAGCCACATCATAGTAAGGATCGTCACCAAATTTGTCGAATAGTTGTTCGGCTAATTCTTGCAGAATGATGGCGCGGGGATCTTTTACACCTTTGTAAACACGATGTCCGAATCCCATAAATTTGTACTTGGGATCTGACTCTAAGCACCGCTCGACATAAGGACGCACATTAGCTACAGAACCAATCTTTTGCAACATCGTGATGACTTCCTCATTCGCCCCTCCATGTAGGGGACCAGCGAGAGTGCCTACGGATGAAGCAATCACCGTGTAGGGATCTGCGAGGGTAGAAGCTGTCACTCGTGCAGAAAAGGTCGAAGCATTCATCGTATGCTCGGCATGGAGGATCAGACAGACATCCATCACTTTGGCGACGATCGGATCTGGTTCCTTTTCTGTCAACATATAGAGAAAGTTGGCAGCATAATCTAGATCGTCGCGCGGTAAAACGGCATCATTACCCTTTCGCATCAGTTGAAATGCTGCTACCATCGTCGGAATTTTGGCAAGCAATCTAATTACGGCTTGACGCACATAGTCAGGATTGGGCAAGGTGTGACGCGAATAAAATAATCCCAAGGCGGCGGCGGAGGCTTGGAGTGCATCCATTGGATGTCCAGTTTCGGGAAAACACTTCATCATGTCTTTGATCCGATATTTGATCCGCCGATGGGAATAAATATCGGCAGAAAACTCTGTGAGTTCGGATTGAGTTGGCAATCTTCCCCAAATTAATAAGAAAGCTGTTTCGACAAAGTTACTATGCTCGGCGAGTAATTGGATGGGAATACTTCGGTATTCTAAAACACCTTCTTGGTCGCCTCGATCTGTTGTTTGGATGCCAACATAACTGATGCTCGATTTAGCAGCAGGAACGCCTTCTAATCCAGGTCTGTATTCAGGTTTGCGATCGCCTTCTGTCATAAAAATTATCAATTAGCTAGTTTGACTAATAATACCTTGTTGAGGCTCTAGGCTCTAGGCTTTAGGCTTTACCCGCTAATCGCAAATAAGCAGTTGCTAGGGCATCGGCATCACCGACATTGCCAGGGAATAAGACAACAGGGAGATTGGGGAATTGGGGATGTGTGGCTGGAGTAACGATCGCTGAACAACCAGGGAGGATCTGTCCCAGTAATCTGGCTACAGGTAGGGCTAAACCTTTGCTGAGGGTGTCGTTGGAAGTAATTCCACCTTTGCTAATCAAAAAGCCAAGATCGTCAGGTAGAGCGCGAATAATATCCATCAGTAGTGCGGATACGGCTTCGCCAAATTGAAGTCGGGTTTGGATACTATCGAAGGTGAGTTCTTCACGGCTAGTATAGATTGCTGGGGTATCTCCAGCAGCATGGATGCTATGAATTCGATCGAGTGTAGCTGCCAATAATCCGGCTCTAATCGTCTCGTTGTCATCGACTAATTGGGACACATCGATTTCGACACCGACAATCCCTGGTACTTCTAATAGTCGATCTAATTGTTCGGTGGTTTTTTTGACATGGGAACCAATAATAATCGCTCCTGGTTTACCATCGCGGACATATTTGGACATCTCGGTTGCGGGGGTGGGTTGAGATCCCAAATTAGCTAGAGAGGTGAGGATACTAGCACCGCTGCGGAAGAGAAATTTTTTCCCCTGGCTGACAGCCGCCAGAATATCAGTGGCAAACTTATCGAAATCTGATTGCTGTTCGCCATCCACCACACAACATCGATTGCTTTCTAGTTGGAGCAGTCGCTCTAGACTGCCACTACGAACTTCCGCGAGCAAAAATTGTACCACGCGATCGGCTGGAATTTGACCGTGAGTTTTTTCGGCGACATAATCGGGTAGATAACTATGACTGAAAGCAAACACCGAATCACGCGCAAATTCCGTCTTGTGGACTGGTGTTTCTACACCGTCTACGACTAAATAGTGAGTGCTATTGCGAGTAATCCTACCCCCTTCAAAAAAAGCTGGCATCAAGAAATGAGCATCGAAGCCACCTAATTCAGCCGCAATAACGTCAGTCTCGATCGGGTAATGTCCGCGTAGGGTAGAATCCGATCGACTGACGATCGTGAAGTCTGTAATATTTACTTCAGCCAAGGCAACTTTCAAATTGCGGCAAACTTCCTGGGTTACTGCGGCTGCTTGGCTGGGCGTAAGAGCGCGAGTATTGGTTAAGATAAAGAAAATGGGTACAGCATCAGTCAAACCTATTTTCAATGTCTCCACATCCCACTGTGTGAGCAATAGACAACTATGAACTGTCTGCGATCCAGTTGGATCGTCATCGAGGACAATAATTTTAGATAGATCTGTCATAGCTACTGATTGAGTGAGTTTGTCTGTGTCATCAATCATACCCAACTTGTTTACCAATCCACTCGATCGTTAGATTAGCGATCGGGGATGAGAAATTAATCTAGTTCGATCGAACAAATTGAATCCACTGATATGTTGAAAAACTTATGGTATGCCGTCGAGTTTAGTAGCGCGATTGCCACCAGCCCGAAATCATTAAAAATTCTCGACCGAGACTTAGTATTATATCGCACTGCTGACGGTCAAATTCACGCAATGAATAATACCTGTGTCCATCGTGGTGCGGCACTGGTAAATGGTTGGATCGATCGAGACTGTATCGTTTGTCCCTATCATGGCTGGCAATATCAACCGGATGGTACTTGTGTCAAAATCCCTGCAAATTTGCCGACAGCCACAATCCCCAAACAAGCCAAAATGGCTACTTACCCAGTCCAGGAAAAGTATGGCTGGATTTGGCTATTTCTAGGCGATGGAGATGCTCCAGAGCTAAGATCTATTCCCAACTTCCCGCAGGTTGAATCGAGTAACCTACGATCGATCCAAGGTGAATTTCATTGGAATGCTAACTACGAGCGGGTACTCGAAAATGGGTTGGATTTTGCCCATGCACCCTTTGTACATGCAGGAGCTTTTGGTAATCCTCATGCACCAGAAATTGAAGAGTTGTCGATCGACAATTATGATGGGGGTGCTAGTGCCACAGTACATTTAGCCGCAACACCCCCCAAGGGTTTGTGGAAGTTATTAGTCAGAGGCGAACGCGCACCAATTAAAACCCGTACGGGGTTTTTCTTACCCAACCTGACATTTCTGGAAGTTTATCTGCCGTTTGGACAGTTAACAATTTGGACGGCTCATGTACCGATCGATCTGGATACAACTGTGAGTAAATGGATTAACTTTCGTACCTTCTTTACAGGTAAATGGGCAGATAAAGACGCTCACAATCGGACGATTAAAATCTTCGCGCAAGATAAACCAATTGTCGAATCCCAACGTCCTCAAATCATCCCCAGCGATCTAAAAGCCGAACTTTATGTTCCCGCAGATGCCCTTCAGTTGCAGTATCGAAAGCTACGTTAGTGAATGCCGATCGAGAGGATGCTTGTCTAAGTAAATCATTGGTTTCGCTCGCAACAAGGTGCAACACGATACTTTTTCTAGAGCAACAGCGGATCCTTTTCTATCGAAACTTATACTTTAGTGACATAGGTTACAGTTCTATTCAATATCCGTGGCATAATTAGGATATGAACCAAAAAAAGTAGCAAATAATAGCTAGCCCAAGGAGGATATGTGAATATGATTGAAAAAATTATTTTAGCTATCGCCATCACATTTTCACTATCTTGGAACATCGAAGTCAAACCACCGCAAAGAGAAGTTGCGATCGAGATAGATTCTTCATTAGAACAAGTAATCGATCGTCAGGTGGACTTCATTCAGTTGACAGTTGACAGTTGACAGCGACCTCTACCTAAAAGGAAGAGGATTGGAGTAATGAATAGTTTTCTTTTAGTTTCTCGCCTTTAAGGGAGAGGCTTTAAACCAATTCTTTTCGGTAATTATTACAGTGTAGACAGATCGATCTTTTTACGGTGAAACTCTGGTTAAAGCTGCGATCGCATATTAGATATTCCCGCCTGAGTGCAAGGTTCAAAAGAATGTCTCCTGAACCCTACACCATCTAAATAATTGCTTCGGTGTTCGAGCCAGTAGTCTAGTCTAGACTTTCCCACCGCCAATTAGTAACTTCGGGTAAGTCGGTGCCATTAGTGTAAGCGTATTGACGACATTCGATTTGACGATTCTTGAGTTGTTCCTTGGTATGTGCCCCAGCGACGCATAATTTAGCCACGCGATCGATCGCATCGATCGCGATAGTGAAGCGATCGATTTGATTATTCATTGCCAATTCTAACGGTGTATTAATATTCCCTTTCTCTTTATAACCTCGGACGTGGAGATTGTCATGATTTTTGCGACGATAAGTCAAGCGGTGAATCAACCAGGGATAACCATGAAAGTTGAAAATAATCGGCTTGTCAGTGGTAAATAAACCATCAAAATCTCGATCGCTCAAACCATGACAATATTCACTCGGTTGTTGAAGAGCAAGCAGATCGACAACATTGATAAACCTGATCTTGAGATCGGGAAACTCTACATGTAAAATCGCTGTAGCTGCGAGAGCTTCTTGAGTCGGAATATCTCCCGCACAGGCAATAACCACATCTGGCTCGACACCGCGATCTGTACTCGCCCATTCCCAGATCCCGATTCCTTTAGTACAATGAGCGATCGCCGCATCCATCGTCAGGTATTGTAAATGAGCTTGCTTATCAGAAACGATCGTATTAATCTGATTAGTACTCTTGAAACAGGTATTGGCGATCGCCAGTAAACAATTCACATCAGGTGGCAAGAAAATCCGCACCACCTCCGCGCTCTTATTGGCAACCACATCCAGAAAGCCTGGATCTTGATGGCTGAACCCATTGTGATCCTGTCGCCATACCGTCGAAGTAATCAATAAATTGAGCGAAGAAACATCCGCCCGCCACGACAATTTACGGGAAATTTCCAACCATTTGGCATGTTGGTTGAACATCGAATCAATGATATGGACAAATGCCTCATAAGTCGCGAACAAACCGTGTCTGCCCGTCAACAGATAGCCCTCTAGCCAGCCCTCCAAGGTATGCTCGCTCAACATTTCCATCACCCGACCGTCAGGAGCCAATTCTGCTCCGTCAGCATCTTCTGGGAGGTACTCAGCCCACCAGACCTTTTTGGTCGCTTCATAGACCATCTGGAGCTGATTGGAAGCCGTCTCATCCGGCCCAAATAGCCGAAAATTGTGAGGATTGGCTTTGATGATATCCCGCATAAATACACCCAAGGGATAGGTATTGGAGACTTCGATCTGTCCAGGTATCGACACATCTACCCCATAGTGACGGAAATCTGGCAGCCGTAGCACCTGCCGAATTAACCCGCCGTTAGCATGGGGATTGCTACCCATCCGTTTGATTCCTTGAGGAGCCAGAGATCGAAATTCCGATCGCAAGGTACCATTTTCATCGAATAACTCCTCTGGATGGTAACTATGGAGCCATTCAGACAGCATTTGCAGTTGTTCGGGA
>JAJAZF010000411.1 GCA_026785875.1 Chamaesiphon sp.
CTATTAGTCTCGATTAGATCTAGACCCCAACACAATTACTAGGTGTTCGCTATGGAAGAATGGCAAAACGAAATCGCCACTGTGGTTAAAGATTTAACCGCAATGTTTGAAGGATTTAATCGCCAAGTCACGGAATTAGTTGAAGAAGTTACCACCGAAGCTACGGAAATTTTTAGTCTCCAATGGGATGAACTGACGGAAGCGTTTGCAGTAATCTGGCAAGAATTGGAATCAGACTTGGAATCACCGACATCTTTTAACTGGGATCTGCCGATCTCCACTCACCCGAAACCAGATCCGGCAATTTATCCGGCTTGTGTGGGTTGTCTCAACTACAATGGCTCCGTCTATGGCGGTAATCTGCTAGTTTGTGGGATGCACCCTTATGGCTGTAATAGTGATACCTGTATAGATTGGGAAGGCGAGAACGATCTAAACTAGTAAGATAACTAATCACCAATTACATGAGCCAGGACAACACAGCAGTCACCACAAATCCGAGCGAGATGAAGTATGGGGAACGGGAAATCATCAATGGCGAACTGATTACTTTCCCAAATCCCCGGATGGGCAGACGGTACAATGTGGATATTAGTTTGCCGGAATTTACCTGTAAGTGTCCTTTTTCTGGATATCCCGATTTTGCCACGATTGGAATTATCTATGTACCAGACCAAAAGGTGGTGGAACTCAAGGCATTAAAACTATATATCAATAGTTTCCGCGATCGATATATTTCCCATGAGGAAGTTACCAATCAAATTTTAGATGATTTTGTAGCGATCGCTGACCCTCATCAGATTACTGTCAGAGCTGATTTTTCACCACGGGGAAATGTCCACATGATTGTCGAAGTCAAGCATGAGAAATAGGTTCTAGGTTTTAGGCTTTAGGTAGGGTTTAGGTTTTAGGGTTTTTACGGTGCCTACTATCTGTATTGTGGGCACGTTCGAGCCGATCGATCCTCGACTCACTTTACCCAACTTAGCTGGATAAAATTACTACTTTTCGGGTGCTTTGCAATATTGAGTTAGTCCCGTGGCGAGATCGCGTTCGGGACTAAAAATATTTCGAGATTTTCGCAATTCTGCGTGAACCTGCGTAGATTTTCGCTCTTTAATACTGGTAACGAGTTGTTTGTTGATCTCAGTCGCGCCTTGATACATACTCAAAAACTGACCTTTGTAAGTCTTGAGCTTTTCGTCAGTAACGTTGACCGAACTGAGATCCTTTGCGGCTTTATCAAAAATACCAACTAGTTTTTCGATCGTTGGTACATCCCCCTTAGTGCCAGATTCAGTAGTAGTTTTGGTATCGATTACTGTTTGATTGACTACTCTGATGATACTGGCACACTGAGATACCTTGTCACTAGTACAGCTTACTGTCAAAAAACTAGCTGCGATCGCTATCCCCACAATCCCAACCTGCTGTACTCTAAATTTCATTCACGCTACCTCTCAACACTCACCAAATGCACTTAATTTTAGCTGATAACTGGTACAGCTAACTGTTAAGTAGCAATTGACCTAAAATTGGTCTTTGCGCCCGCGAATCCGCGCAAAGGTTTCGATCGGATCGTGACTGGCGACACTGGCTTGCAGTGCCGTGTTATCCCATCGCAGAAAGGGATTAGTCCGCTTTTCTACCCCCAGAACGGTAGGTACGGTAGGGATGAGACGATCGCGTGCGGCGGTGACATCGACTAGTCGTTGTTGGAGTTCTTGATTGTCAGGATCGACGGTGACGGCAAATTTGAGATTGCTCAAGGTATACTCATGAGCGCACCAGATCCGCGTATCATCTGGTAACTGTCGCAATTTAGTCATCGAGCCGACCATTTGAGCTGGAGTCCCTTCAAATAATCGACCGCAACCCCCTGCAAAGATCGTATCGCCGCAAAATAATTCACCTGCGACATTGCTCTCGACTGGGGGAAAATAGTAAGCAATATGGGCGCGAGTATGTCCGGGGACAAAGAATACTTCACCACTGCGATCGCCAAATTCCACGCGATCGCCATCGACTAAGTATACTTGTTGTCCTGGTATCCGCCCCCGATCTTCAGCACCCCCATAGACGCGGACAGCGGGGAAGGCGGCGATTAATTCTTTGTTTCCACCGACATGATCGCTATGATGGTGGGTATTAAAAATTGCTACTAATTGGACGTTGTGACGGGCTAATTCGGCGATGACTGGTGCAGCCTCAGCCGGATCGACAACTGCGGCAATTTTTCGATCGAGGTCGAGCATCAGAAAGATATAGTTGTCTGATAGCACGGGGATGCGAATGATTTCCATAGGAAAAAGGTTGTTTTTTTTGATTCAACAGATGTGAATATCTCTATTATCGAACCTCTGCACTGCTGTGTGGGTAAAATATCGGCCCGACTGGTTTTTAATGTCGATCGAATCGGTATTCGGCGCGGCTGGGTAAGTCGGGCGAATTTGCTAATTTTTCGCTCTCTACGGGCTAATTATAGAGACCGTTAGAATTATCGATGTTTTCTTGAGGTGGTGCGGTTGGTGGATTGAGCTGTTGTTCCCATTGCTGGATGAAAGCTTGGGCAGAACTGTAAGCTGAGGTAGTATCAGGGATGACTTTGGCGATCGAGATTGCACGGCGTAGATCCGTTGTCGCGGTACTTTGGGCGACTTCTAGCATTTGACTGCTCCAATTATCCATTGCCAATCGAGCTTGGGCGCGGAGGGCGGAACTTTTGGGCACTCGGGCGGCTGCTTGAATGGCTCCTAGTAGTGATTCAGGGGTGCCACTGGTTGCCAGTTTTTGGGCAGCAGCGAGATTAGCCGCAGCTTGAATTTGGGCTTGCCAATCGCGCACCCGTTCTTGGCTTTGATCGGACATCACTCGCCCCGCACCAATTCTTTGCGCCATATTTACCGCAGCATTGAGATCGCCACTACTAGCTAGGCTTTCGGCTTGTTCGAGGATTGGGCTATCTTCCGCGCGCTGAATATCGGCTGTCCATTGCTGAATCTTCTGTTGAGCTTGGGGATAGAGAGCGCGTCCCGATCGAATCTGACTCAGTTGGGCGATCGCACTTTGGACTCCTTCGAGGGTGCCACCTGCGGCTAGTATATCTGCTGCGCGGAGGTAGGGTGTATCTTGGACTGTTTCAATTCGCTTGCGCCACTCTATGACGACTTGAGCTGCTTCTTTACCGCGAGGATTGCTCGTAGGGATGCGTTGAGCCTCGGTAATGGCGACTTGGAGATCTTTGATATCACCAGTTGCTGCGATGCTCTGGGCGCGTTGCAGGGTGGCGAGATCCTGGATTTCGAGCTGCCATCCCTCCATAGATTGCTGCGATCGGGAGTACATGGAACTATCAGTCTTGATACTTTGAACCAGTGAAATTGCTGTTTCTAATTCAGCAATACTCCCACTGACAGCGTGAGACTGGGCTTGCGCTAGACTAATTAGATCCTGAAGTTCGGTTTTAAGTTCGGCGGTTTCTGGGGTGTTGTTAGCAATTTCGAGCGTACCTTTCCAGTCTTTACTATCGAGTCTAGCTTTTGCTAGTTTGAACATCTGGTTTGCTGCTGTACTGATGATACTTTGGGCTTCAGTATGAACAAAACTTTTAGAATCGATTTTTCTAGCTATTTCTATTGCGTTAAGGAGTGTTTTTACTGAAGTATTTTTGACTAATTGACGTGCCTCATCGAGTTTCGCGCTGTCAACTTTGGCGATCTGGACTAAATCGGCTAATTCTTGATATTTAGTTGTCGCCCAGTAGCGATTATTTAAGCTAGTCAATCTCACTGCGACTGAGTAAGCATTTACCCACTTTGAGCTATTTAATAATTCTCTAGTTTCTCGATCGAGTGCTACAGCTTTGTTCCAAGTTTCTTGCCATTGTGCTATTCGCTTGGAGACAATTTGGAAGGCGGGAACATTGCTGGGGACATTTTTAGCAGCCTTGACTGCTTCATCATAGTTGCCATTTTGGTAACTAGCTTCTGCCAATCGGAGAATTGCCAGCGACCAGCGTTGCACGTTACTATCGACATATGCACGCGTTGGATCGTTAGGTTCGACATCTTTGACTAGATTGAGTGCGGCGACCAAATCTGGTAAGGTTTGTTTACTTGCGGCTAATTGTCCACAATAAACTCGCAGGGATACCGAGGACATCGGCACAAATATTGCGGGGCAATTAGGTACTGCATTGGGATTGAGGATTAATCCTAATGCTAGATAAACTAGCCCCCCAGAAGTACCGATAAAAATCGCCGCCCAGAACATCCAACTGCGGAGAAAAGACAGTTGCAACCACTTGGGCATCTGGTTCACTGATTGTTTAGTGGCTTGGTTTGCCTGTTCAAAATCAAAGCGGGAGTTTGGTTTTGCCAAAACTTAAAATAGAGGGTAGAGGTTAATTGATAATTGATAATTGATAATTGATAATTGGGGTTTTCCGATGGGGATTTAAACCCCTGCTCTTTGTTAAACAGTTGACAGTTTACAAGTTTACAGCTTTCACTGTTGGCGTTAGCATTGCCAAGGGCAAGGCGAAGCCTAAGTGTTCATCTAGATTTCAGGCATTATTGATGCGTTCGCGGAGCGTACCTAAGATCATAATTATTTGAGCCGCCTTACTTAAAGCCATTCTATTACTGTTTAGCTACTTTTTGTTTTGCTAAAGATTGTACCGAGCGCGGTAACTAATCGCTCTAATTGTAACTGTTGATGTGTTGCCATTAGCGATATTCTAATTCTACTTGTGGGTACGGTAGGTGGACGGATGGCTGGGGCAAAGATTCCTGCTTGCCTAAGTTGGCTACCGATCGCTAGTGCAGTCTGAGCATCTGGTAGTTCGATACAGATAATTGGCGATGCTGAGGGAATTAGATGCAGATCCGGTAATCGAGCGGCGATCGATTGTTTGAAATAAGCTACATTTTCCCATAGTTGTTGACGTTGGGATGTGGTGGTAATTATCTCGATCGCGGCGATCGCAGCAGCCGTATCGGCTGGGGATAATCCAGTGGTATAAATCCAGCTAGCACAACGGTTTTTGAGAAAATCAATCAGACTACGACTTCCAGCAACATAGCCGCCTAAACTGCCAATTGCTTTACTCAAAGTACCCATTTCGATCGCTGGTTGCCCAACGCAATGATAATGTTCGACAATACCTGCGCCAGTCTGCCCAAAAATACCTGTGGCATGGGCTTCATCAACCAGTAGCATCGCATCATACTCGCTTGCCAGATCCAGAATAGCTGGTAACGGGCAAATATCGCCATCCATACTAAACACGGTATCGGTAATAATCAAGCAACGGCGGTAATTAGCTCTGTGTAACTCTAGCTGCTGGCGCAAAGCATCAATGTCACAGTGATTGTATTCAATAATTTTCGCACCACTCAACCGCGCCCCATTTTGGAGACTAGAGTGATTTAAGCGATCGCTCAAGATCGCGTCTTTATTGCCCACTAGAGCCGCGATCGTCCCTAAATTTGCCAGATATCCCGAACTAAAGACTAAGGCAGCTTCAGTGCCCTTGAGGCTGGCGATCGCCAGTTCGAGATCTGTGTGCAGTTGCTTGTGTCCGCTCGTCAACCGCGAACCTGTCGCCCCCGTACCAAATTGTTGCGTCGCTGTCATCGCCGCCCGAATCACGCGCTCGTCCCCAGCTAAACCCAGATAGTCATTACTCCCAAAGTTGAGTAATACCTGCCCGTCGATGGTTGCCTCAGCCCCTGGGAAACTCTCGATCGCTTGGGTCGATCGATACCAATTTGCCTGTTTAATCGTCGCCAACGAGCGATCGATCCAAGCATAAGGATTTAATTCTTTCAATTTTTGGAACTCTCAATCGACTAATATATGAAAATAACATTATCCCAGCTTATTTATGGTAGAGATCCAGTTTTCCAGAGGTATCACCGAACCTGTTATTCCTGATGTCCGGCTCACCAAATCTCGCGTCGGCGAACAGGGTAAAGCAACATTTTACTTCGATCATCCCGCGATCCTCGGCAATGAAGTCAATGAAGATGTGACTGGAATGTATATGCTTGACGAGGAAGGCGAGATTACTACTCGTGAAGTCAAAGCAAAATTTGTCAATGGCAAACCCGCAGCATTGGAAGCAATTTATATCATGAACTCTACGGCTGAGTGGGATCGATTCATGCGCTTTATGGAACGCTACTCCGCCGAAAATGGGCTAGGGTTTGATAAAGCTCAATAATGCTCATGCTCGATCGATCGTCCCAACCTCATCCAGATCCGCTCCAGATTGAAATTAATTGTGCGGTAATCACTGTCAGTGATACCCGCACACCGATTACCGATAGCAGTGGTGCGCTAGTCAAGCAACTGCTGCTATCTGCTGGGCATAAAATTGGCAGATATCAAATTATCCCTGACGAGTCAACCCAGATTTGGGAGCAATTAGATGCTGCGATCGTTAGCCAACCACAAATTAGGGCGATCGTCTTTAATGGTGGTACGGGGATATCCCCCCGCGACAACACCTACGATGCGATTTCCAGCGTCCTCACCAAAACCTTACCTGGATTTGGTGAAATTTTTAGATTCCTCAGCTACCAAGAGATTGGCTCCCGCGCGATCGCTTCTCGGGCGATCGCGGGTACCTATCAACACCTACTCGTCTTCTCGCTCCCTGGCTCGCGCGGCGCAGTACAACTAGGTATGGAAAAACTCATTCTCCCCGAAATCATCCATCTAGTTAACCAATTGATATGACATCTCCAAACGATAAAAAAAGCGATCGCCAGGAGCCGAAAAGTTCTGATAAATGGCTGGTATCAATATCGATCTGTTTATTAGTAGGTGGAATGGCGGCGATTAATCTTTTTGTAGTCGATGACGATTTAGATGTGAGAACTAACTTTAGGAGTAAAGATTGGCAAGCAAATTTACAATCGATCGAGCGTTCCACAAATGACATCAATAAATTTGCCCACCAGCAATTTGTACCTATGGGTAAAGTATTGCAGCAACAATCTATCCAGCTAATTGCGCGTACTAACAATACCCTCGCAATACACAGAAATTGGTGTATTCCCACAGAATTATCAACCGTCTTATCCCAGCTAGAGCAATTCAACCCGATCGAATCAACTAATTCCACATCCAGTCAATCCGCTCGTCCGTTCGATCTGCAAATTAATCAAGTCAATCAAACATCCGCTCCAGACGTAAAGACACAAGCTGTTAAGGATTGGTGCTTTAGCACTGGTACAAAAAAATAATTGATAATTGGGAGTTACTGAATCGGGGTATGATTTCTCTGTAGGGGTGCCCCTTGTGGGTACCCTTAATCGATGAAGGGTAAGCACAAGGCATTACCCCTACAAAAATTATTTGTGCGTTTCATACCTTAATTCAGCAACGCCGATAATTGATAATTGATAATTTGGTTGTGATGCTGTGGATTTCAACCCCTGTTCTTCGTTGACTGACAACTGTCAACTATCAACTATCAACTATCAACTATCAACTGTCAACTGTCAACTGATTAACAATTGCTGCTACTTCCTGAGTTAATATTTTGCCTAAAGAGTTACGCGGAATGTGAGTAACAGGAATCCAATGCTTAGGAATCTTATAATTACTAATCTTACCTACAAGTGCGCTTGATAATATAGTTGCTGAAACTGGAATATCTTTGACTACATATATAGCTGTAACTACTTGTCCCCAATAGCGATCGGGCAAACCCATTACCCAAACATCTGCAACTAATCCGCTTGCCATGATTGCATCGACAATCTCGATCGGAAAGACATTTTCACCACCTGTAATAATCTTGCCACTAGTTCGACCTAAAATAGTTAAATAGCCATCTCGCTGGTGTGGCTCGGCTCCGCCAGCGAATGAACCTAGATCGTCAGGCTCAAAAAAAGTTGCTGCATCTAAATTAGGAAAATAACCCAACATCAACGACTTCGCCTTAATTCGGAGTGATTTGAGTTCGTTATTCAACGGTATTAATTCAATCTCTGCATGGGGTAAAACTCTACCACAACTATTATTACCTGCTAGAAATTCTGCTGGTTTAAGGCTGGTAACTTGCGATGCAGTTTCGGTCATTCCGTAGGTTAAAGCTAATGGAAGCTGGGCAATTCTCGCTCTGTTCAATAGCCCAATCCTCGGCGGTGCGCCACCAACTAGAATTGTCTGAAATTGGTTCAACCACTTTGAATCTAAATCTAATAGTTTCGATAATTGAGTGGGAACAAGAGAGATAAAATAACACTCCAGATCGATCCGATCGATGAATACATTCGGAGCATGATAAAGCTGATGAAAATCAACGATAAATAACTTACCACCAGTCAGAAGCGATCGCCATAATTGCATCAAACCACTCACATGATAGAGCGGTAAGGTACATAGTGCATTAATTTCACCTACTTCGTAAAACTCCTGAAATCCCCAAACAGATGCGCTGAGAGTTTTCCAGGTATGGATGACAAATTTGATTTCTCCAGACGATCCTCCGGTGGGAATCATCACCAGATGCTGATGCTGTTGAGGACTTACCTTGGCGGTTAACTTTGAGACTTGCTCCCACTCCACTGTACCCCAGTGAGGATTGCCCAAAAAGATTGGTATCCCCAATCGCAATCCCGCCATCAAATTTGCGATAAATTCGATCGGATCGAGCGTCGCGATCGAGATAAAATTGGGTGGAGATTGGCTGAACTCGGCGAGTTTTCGCTCGGCTAGATCGAGGGTTACATGAGGATCGATCTTAACCAACCATCCAGCCTGTAACCGTTGGCTAAATAAAGTATAAATCCACTCACCGAGCGAAGGATCGCTACTGTTAGAAGGCAAACCGTTCGATTTCATTAAATATTTGAGGCTCCTTTCACCGAAAAGAATTGGTTTAAAGCCTCTCCCTTTTAGGGAGAAATTAAAAGAAAACTATTCATTGCTCCAATCCTCTACCTAAAAGGAAGATGTCGCTGTCAACACTTCGACTACGCTCAGTGCAAGCTGTCAACTGTCAACTGTCAACTGAATGAAACACCCAGCTTTGCTCAATAGATCGATCGTCTGGAGACGGCTTCGATCTCTAAAAAAACTACCCCCGACTACGTACTTACACGATTGCAGCAGAGGGCATAGGAGATATAAAGTTGAGTAAACGAGATATAGATGTGTCGAAAAAACATTAGCACAATACTTAACTGAATTAATCAGTAGTTTTACTGACTACTTGGGGTAAACCCATGCTGTAGTTTAACACTCTACTGTCGAGATTATAACCGATCTCACCATTCTGAAGCATCGCTCTGATAAAATATTCGAGATCCGATCCAATTCGGCGCAAATTGTATTCAGTCAGATCTGCACCACTAGAGGATTCAACTAGATCGTCAAATTTTCCATACACTTTTTGCAGTGCATCTTCACTCCACACAAGTTCATTGTC
>JAJAZF010000412.1 GCA_026785875.1 Chamaesiphon sp.
AATCGCTGTAAGTGTTGGTATGAGTGCGATGTGTGATTTTATGGCTAATGGAATAATTGTTTGGCAGTTTTGCTGTGATGAATTTTGAGGAACGATGGGCGGGTTTTGGGTGATGTCTCGAGCGTAGACACAATCAGATTCGTTTGGTGCGACCAGAAGCAGCTTGATGTTATAGGTCATCCTGGAGGACAACGGATAGCACCAGCTAGTTCTAGACCTAAGATTGCTTTACCTAATCAATATTCAAAATCCAGGTACCAACATATCGAGCTAAGGGAAACTCTGCACTACTTTTGACCTGACAGGTGAAGTAATACATCCCTCCTCCATCAGGATTTTGGACGTTATTGAGGACAACTTCGATGTCTTTTTTGGTTTTGATCCTTTGGGCAAGATTGATTTCGAGGGTTTGAGCTTCGGGGTTCCACTGCACAGCTTGGACTGGGATTGATTTGTCGCCAACGAAGACTTCTACAGCCTTGTCATCAAATTTACCTTTGTAATAGTCAGGGTAAGTGATTTGAATTTGGGCTGCACCTAGACTATTGATTTTTGACCCGGGGATTTTCAAGCGATAGCGATCGATTGTGTTACGATTACCGGAGTCTAACCGATAGCTAAGTTGATTTGATGGATCGACTCCACTAAACAAAGTGAATCCAGGCAGGCTGTCGGCTCTAGTTGCGATGGGAATCACTGCGACAAAGCAACTGGATAGGGCGAGGATTGGCAATAATTTCCAAGCTGTCTGAATATTTAGCATCTATGTTATCCACTAAGTTCCGTGCATTAAGAATATAGTACTTAAATTTATGATTTATTTAAGGATAATTGACTACTAAATATTTATCGACTTGAGTTTTAGCCCCGAAGTACGTTACATAATCGGATCGTGAACGGTAACTAGTTTTGTGCCGTCAGGAAAGGTAGCTTCGACTTGGACATCATGGATCATCGATGGAATGCCGTCCATAACATCTTGATGGGTGAGCAGAGTTTTGCCATAATTCATTAATTGAGCTACGGTTTGCCCATCTCGGGCACCTTCTAAGATTGCCGCAGATATGTAGGCAATAGCTTCGGGGTAGTTAAGTTTTAAGCCTCTAGCTTTTCGACGTTCGGCGACTAGAGCTGCTGTGAAAATTAATAACTTATCTTTTTCTTGTGGGGAAAGCTGCATGATAGGGACTTAGCTTTAGGTTTTAGGCTTTAAAATTCAGAGCACACAGGTTAAGACACTATTGCCATACCCGTAGATGAATCGGAGGACTTTGAAGGAATGAATGGCGAAGCAAGTGCCAAACGGCGGTGAACCATTGACGCACTTCGGCGGTGGAGTCACCCCGATAACGACATAATAGCCCTTGTGTCAGGCGGGTAACTCCTATTTTACTGGGTTCGCCACCAAAGAGCGATCGAGCCTCAATTACTAAGTCTTTGCTGAGATCGTGGAATGTTGCTGTGGACAAGTCGAATACTCCACTACCAATCCAGGCTAGGCTGCCGATAATCGGGTGTCGGGCTAAACTATGAGGACTATCGACCATTTCATCACCATTGAGTATTTGTCGATCGATCCAGATTGGTTTCCCTTGTCGATATACTTCCGTTGCGGATCTCCATTCACCGTCAGTAAACCGCTCTCCTCGGGCGGTTCTGCCAAATCGATTTATTTCCCAACCTAACCAACTACCTGTAGGGGCTAGATTAACGCGTAAGTGTTGATGAAAGATAGCATGGTTAAAGATAATTGTTTCTTGAGGTACCCATTCTAAACAGGCATTGTCACCGATATTCTGGACGATATGCTGGGATGCGAGGGTGCCATTGGTACCATAGATTTTACCAGCAGCGGCAGTTGTAATGACTGCGCGAGATTCTGGCTGTAGATCGATATCGATCCCAAGCCTGTCTCCGCCAACGATACCACCCGCAGTATGTAGGATCGTATTGTGACATATTGCCTCATCTTCAGGATAAAACGATCGCTGTACTTTTAGAGGTGCAGTCCCTTGGTGTTGAATAGCTTGAGTTTTGCCGTGGTTGTGGCGATAGGTTAATTGTAAATGTCCTTGCCAACCTGGGAATGAATCAAGATTGCTCTGCATCATCTACTTCAACTTCTACCATCGTGGCATTTTCCATGATGAATAATCGTGCTAATTTGTCATAAATACCTGCGCCGATATACTGAGGATACGTATGCGATCGACTGTACACCCAAATTAATTCTTCTCCGTAAAAGATGCGAACATCTTCAAATAGACTCCTACACTTGGATTTGAGAGAGTTTCCCGCAGCTAGAGCATCTGTCCATCGTTCAAACTGACAATCGTAATCTTTAGCAAATACTCTGAACATGGAATTTGTAATTGGTGACTAGTTGTGAGGATATGTGGAGGAGCTGATGGATGTGCGGGTACCTAGAGTGGTGCAAAAAAGATGGATTGTCTGCAACCTGACAATTCTAGTATGCTGAGAGTACGATCTATTTAACTAATCTCTCACCTATCTCCAGATAATTATGTCTTTATTTCGTCCGCTGATATCCATCCTACTAGTATTTATTTCTGTCCTCGTCGTTAGTTGTGGTGATGGTTCTCAAGCAAAGGCTCCAACTTATAGTGCGACAAAGCTAGCACAAATTCAAGCTACAAATAAAAATGTCATTGCTTTGAGCGATCGACTACCAGAACTCGCTACTCTCATTGAAAACCGTGATTGGAATAATGTCAAATCCTTCATTCATGGACCTCTGGGCGATATCAGAACTCGGATGTCCGGTTTATCCAGAGAGTTATTACCAGGAACCAAAGAGAAAGCCTTAGCCATCGGCAAGGAAATCTTTGTTCATCTCAACAAAATTGATGAAGCCGCTGGTAGTAATGACTACAAAGTCGCTATCCGCAACTATGGCGAAGCTCTCAAGGATTTTGCAAGTTTTGAGAAACTAATTCCTCAAGCATCATAGGTGAACCTTGTCGGTTGAGAGTTGAGACAAACAGAGATCTCGATCGAGATGTAGCATCTGTTTATACTAGCTATGTGTCTCAACTCTCAACCTACCTGATTTCAAGCTAATGTCAATTATCAACACTTCTCTACGAGACGCTCCGCGAACCACTACGTTCAATGTGAGCTGTCAAATGATTTAAATGTCTAATAGTATCAGTATTATCGGCTGCGGCATTGTGGGAGCGACAATTGCCTATGAACTTAGTTGCTCGAATGAATATACGATCGATGTCTACGACCGACAACAGCCAGCACAAGCGGCAACTGGAGCGGCTCTAGGGGTATTGATGGGAATTATCAGTCAAAAGGTAAAAGGTCGTGCTTGGAACCTCCGCAAAGAGAGTATCCTTCGCTATCGAAGTCTGATTCCTGAACTGGAGCGGGTGACGGGATTGAAGATCTCGCACAATTGTCAGGGAATTGTCAAACTATTATCACCTGAAGAAGATTTGGCGAAATGGGAGCAATTAATCACTACTCGAAAACAACAAGAGTGGCAATTAGAATTATGGCAAGCGTCACAAATAGCTGCCCAGCTTCCGCAAATTAATCCCGACTTTTGGGGTACTGCTGTCTACTCTCCTCAAGATCTACAGGTCGATCCGGTCGCCCTCACAAATGCCCTAGTAATGGCGGCAAAGATGAGGGGGGTAAATTTTCATTTCGATCGATCGATCGAGTCTATTACAGCAGATAGCCCAGATAGCTGCGATATTTTTACACCTGACCTACCGAATGTAGCCAGTGACTGGGTAATCGTCACTGCTGGGTTGGGTTCGACTAGTTTACTGTCCCCACACGCCCCAATCGAAATTCAACCCGTATTAGGACAAGCCATCCAGATCCGGCTAGCTCAACCGTTGGGAGATGCCGACTTCCAACCAGTTATCATCAAAGATGATGTAAACATCGTCCCTTGTGGAGCGAACGAGTATTGGGTGGGGGCTACGGTAGAATTTCCAGTCGATGGTTTGGTGGAAGCGCAAGCAGAATGTTTAGAACGGCTCGAAAAAATTGCGACAGATGCTTGTCCCGATTTAGTCAAGGGGACAATTGTCCGCACTTGGCAAGGATTACGTCCGCGTCCAAATCATCGTCCTGCACCAGTAATCGATCGAGTCGGCAGTAATAACCGCATATTAGTGGCTACCGGACACTATCGCAATGGAATTTTGCTCGCACCTGCAAGTGCGAGAATCATTGGCGAAATGTTATTGGCGTGAAATCACCCAACGATCGACCATAATGTAGGGGCGATTCATCAATTATCCCTAAATTATGATTTTGCCACCTGGGGAATTTTGCCTGCTAATCCAGTCATCAACCGGAGAGCTAGGTATTTAAAAACTGGAATGCGATCGAGTAGAATTAGTCCAAACCGCCGGATCATGACGATCGGTAAGATCCGATTGGAAAACATCCGATCGAGAAAATCAGTAAAAGCTAAAATCACCCAGTTCTCTGGTTTGCGCCAATCAGCATATCGCTTGAGGACTGAATTACTACCAATATCTTCCCCTGCTTGATGAGCCGCGACTAAAATCTCT
>JAJAZF010000413.1 GCA_026785875.1 Chamaesiphon sp.
CAAGATCTGCACCTGTTCCACCAGCGACAATCGATCGATCTGCTGGATCATCTGTTCGACTAAAGGACTCATATTTTTCCTCCATGATTAGGTGTTATCTTCAAAATCTGCGCTCATTTTATAATGCTGTATGAAAAGTTATTATGCAGAACATAAAGAGTGTATTTTAGAATCAATCGATTATTTCGATCGATCTCTCCACCAACTTCGATATATCTCATATTTAATCACTACACATCTACAAGTTCGATATTAATCCGCTTACCGAAGATTCTCGCCGCTCGATCGATCGTATGCAAAGTTACCGAAGTATTTTCAGGATCGAGTAATCGATCTACAGCCGCTCTGCTAGTACCCATTGCTTTTGCTACAGCAGTTTTAGTCATTTGCTTGGTTTCAATCTCTTGTTTTAGCTGCCAAGCTATAACTCTTTTAATTGCTATTTCATTAGCTGTTGTAAGTAAATCATCTTCATCTAGCAATTCATCTAAAGACGATCCGATATGATAATTATTTTTCATCTATTTCTACCTCTAGTTTGTATTTACGATCCAGTGCCAACTCGATATCTTGCTTGGGTGTTTTTTGAGTTTTCTTGATAAAAGCGTGTAGTAATACCATCCGTCGATCGTGAATGCAAAAGATAGTATGAACGATACGATTGCTAGATAGATTCGATCTCACCTCATACAATCCCTTACCTAAAGGTCGGCAAGTTGGCATTCCAATCGGCCAACCAAATTCAACTGTTTTAATATCAGCACCAATGATTAAGCGATCGTCTTTATCCAAATCTTTCAGCCACTGACGTACAGGCTCTTTGCCTAATTCTGTTTGATAAAAACAGGCAGGGAGAATTTTTTCTTCCATTAATCTCTATTGTATCAAAAATGGTACGGTCGTCAATCATTCTATCTCAATCCAAGTCCGTTAATTAAATCCCAATTCTGCCAAATACCCCGCCATCGTCTCTTTAATCCCGACTAACTTCGCCTCTAACCCTTCAATCTCCGTCTGTACTGCCATAATATCGATTTCCTCCTCTTCCTCAAAGGTATCCACATACCTCGGAATATTCAGATTAAAATCATTCTCGGCGATCTCCTCAAAAGTCGCTAGATAAGCATACTTCTCAACAGTTTCCCGTCGATCGTAAGTCCCGACAATCTTCGCAATATCCTCCACCCTGAGATTGTTCTGCGTCTTCACATCCGCATAGTCTCGACTGGCATCGATGAATAGTACATGGCGATCGACTTTATGCCGCTTGAAGATCAGAATCGCCGCTGGTATCCCCGTTCCAAAGAATAGATTGCTCGGCAACCCCACTACTGCATCGAGTAAATTCCCCTCGATTAACTGTTGGCGAATCTTCCCCTCACTACTTCCCCGAAATAACACCCCATGCGGCACCACCACCGCCACCCGTCTGTGTTCTAACGTCGTCGTCTCGATCGTGTGACTGATGAAGGCATAATCTCCCTTCCCCTTGGGTGGAATCCCGCGATCGAACCTTTTAAACCTGTCTGTGCTTTTACCATCCTTGGTACTGACATCATCCGCGCCCCACTTATCCAGACTAAACGGCGGATTGGCTACTACTACCTCGAACCGCATCAACTTATCATCTTCCAATAGCTTAGGATTGCGAATCGTATCGCCCCACTCAATCCGCGCACTATCCACCCCATGCAAAAACATATTCATCTTCGCCAGTGCCCAAGTCCCGCCCGTATTCTCCTGCCCGTAGAGGCTATAATCCTTACTCCCTTGCCGCTTGACGTAATTCGCACACTTAATCAACAGCGAACCCGAACCGCAAGTGGGATCGCAAATCCGTTCCCCTGGTTGTGGCGCGATCAATTCCGCCATCAATTCTGACACTTCCGCAGGGGTATAAAACTCTCCCGCCTTCTTCCCCGCTCCCGCTGCAAACTTGGCAATTAGGTACTCATAGGCATTCCCAATTACATCCAGATTCCCCACCCGCGACGGACGTAAAGACTCCCGATAACTTAGTCTTGTTCGACTCTTCAATCTGCTCCAACACCTTATCGATAATCTCGCCCAGGTTGGTTTCATTCCGTTGGAGATACAAATCATCAAACCGACAACCGACAGGCAGTACAAACCGTTCTCGCTCCAACCGTCGCAGAATCCGCTCCTTATCGTCCCCAAATTCTTGCTGTAACTGCTCGTAGCGTTCCGTCCACACATCGCTGACGTATTTGACGAACAACATCACCAGCAGGTAATTCTTATACTCACTAGCATCGATCGTCCCTCGGAAGGTGTCACAAGCCCTCCAGAGGATGTTATTAATTTCGTCTTGATTGGCAGGGAGAAAGGGCAATGTAGCGTTTGTAGCGTTATCCATGAATGCTGTATCTAACTCGATATTAGTAATTGTGTCTGAGCGAAACTGGCTAAAATAGCCCAACGCGCCAAAAAATGTATAATTACATTTCAAACCTTTGCTAGTAATGAGTTTCATCGATTAATATCGATCGATATTAATCGTGCAAAATCATCGATATTTTTAAAGGTTTGCTCGAACATTTCAGGTGGTGATGGGACGGTTGTAGATGTAGAGTATATGTCGATCGATGACTCGATTCACCGATCTTGACTGAAATCGCGGTCGATCTAGCGACTCGATCGGATTCACAAGGAGAGATCTAAAAGCTTGAAAGCCACGCCTAAACCAGAGAGTTCGCTCTAATTAAGTGAATACTGAATCAAGTGAACACTTACTCACTTGATTCAGTATTCACTTATCCACTTGATTACTTCCGGTTTGAACTGTTGGGCTTCTTTAATCAGTGCCACTGTTTCCGCCGCCGCCCACACATCGTAAGAACTGGGTTGAACTGGAATCAAGGTTAAGTCCGAAGCTAGAATAGCCGATCGCGCTAGAGCCGAAACTCTATGAGCCGTATCGATCGCACAATGATCGTAGTCCTTAGCTATTTCCGGTAAATCTCGATGCAAAGTTTCCCGCGCCATCGAAATCACCGGAAACAGCGATACTTCGAGATATTAATGAGACCGACCAAAACCGCCGCCGCCTGGAGTCTCAATCTCAAATACATCACCAGCCTGCATCTGGACTTCCGATCGACCGTTTAGTAATTCGGTTTCGCCATTTTTGCGCTTGACTGAGTTCCGCCCGATCGATCCTGGTTCTCCACCGTTCAAGCCAAAGGGTGCGATCTCCCGCTGTCCAGATAAGATCGCCGCCGTCATGGGTTCGCGAAACTGAATTTGGCGAATTACACCATTACCGCCTTGATATTCACCATTACCGCCGCTGCCCAAGCGGATGGCAAACTTATCAACCAGCACTGGATATCGCCACTCTAGGACTTCTGGATCGGTGAGGCGGGAATTAGTCATTTGGGTTTGGACGGCATCAGTGCCATCAAAACTAGCTCCCGCACCAGAACCACCGCAGATAGTCTCGTAATATTGATATCGATCGTTACCGAAGGTGAAATTATTCATTGTGCCCTGAGATGCAGCCATTACGCCCAACGCACCATAGAGAGCATTGGCGATCGCTTGGGATGTTTCGACATTACCTGCGACTACCGCCGCTGGATACTGGGGATGGAGCATCGATCCTTCCGGCACGATAATTTGTAGCGGTGCCAAACAGCCAGCATTAAGCGGAATATCATCCGCCACTAGCGTCCGAAACACATACAGGACAACCGCTTTGCAAATAGCTAAGGGGGCATTGAGATTAGTCGGTTGTTGGGGGGAAGTGCCAGTGAAATCGATCGTGGCAGAGCGCGTCGCTCGATCGATCTCAATTTGTACCTGAATTTCGCAACCATCGTCCATTGGATAGCTAAAACTGCCAGGATTGAGGACGGAAATCGCCCGTCTGACTGACTCTTCGGCATTATCCCGAACGTGCTGCATATAGTTCGTAACTGTCTCGACCCCATACCGCTCGATCGTCGCGAGTAAGGCTTGCACCCCGCGCTCGTTTGCGGCAATTTGTGCCTGAAGATCGGCGATATTCATCTGGGGATTGCGGGCGGGGTAGGGGCAATCGGTGAGGAGAGCTAGTAACTCAGCCGTGCGAAATTGACCGCTAGCGACGAGTTGGAAGTTATCGATTAAAATACCCTCTTGCTCGATCGAGGTGCTGTAGGGAGGCATGGAGCCTGGAGTGATGCCACCCAGATCGGCATGATGTCCGCGTGATGCAACGTAAAAGAGCGGGGTAGTTTGGGTGGGGAGGAAAATTGGGGTGATGGCGGTGATGTCGGGGAGGTGGGTACCACCGTTGTATGGGTTGTTGGAGATATAAACATCCCCAGGTTGGAGCGTGTGGTTGGCGCGGATGAGACTAGTGACGGTTTCGCTCATCGAACCCAAATGCACTGGGATATGTGGTGCATTGGCGATGAGTTGTCCCTCGCGATCGAAGATGGCGCAACTAAAATCGAGGCGTTCTTTGATATTGACGGAGTAGCTGGTATTTTGGAGGACGATACCCATTTCTTCGGCGATCGATTTGAGCAGATTATTGAAAATCTCTAGTTTTACAGGATCGGGTCGATCTAGGTTCTCCGCCGTTGGTGCGGAAGCTGTGATACCTGTAGATTTGTGAGTGAGGATGAGATAATTTTTCTCAGTTAACGTGCCAACCCAATCCGGCTCGATGATATTGGTACCTGTGGGTTCGACAATAATTGCAGGGCCAATGATCGCATCCCCAGGTTGGAGGTTGGCTCGATCGAATATTGGTGTTTGATGCCACTTGCCTTTGGTGTAGATTTGAACAGTTTTGTGGGGAACTGGAGGAGTTGTGCGCGATCTGGCGATCGTTGGTTCTGGAGGTGTTGGCGTGATGCCGATCGCTTCAACTGTGGCTGATTCGACAATTAGAGCGCGATCTGCCATGCTAAAGCCGTACCGTTGAAGGTAAATTGCCTCAAATTGCGATCGCATGGTATCGACATTGGTATCGAAATCTACGGCTAAAGGTGCATCGGTGCCAGCGTAACGGAGGTAGAGTTGTTGGACGATCTGTTGTCGGTGGATCTCGATGCCTTGGTCGCTAATTTCCGCTCTTGCAATTCGAGTCAATCGATCGAGTTGAGTTTGGAGGGTAGCCAGATGCGCCTCAGCCATGGGTAATTCAATAGCTTGCTCTTTCAATACCCGCACATCAGCCAAGCCGATCCCATAGGCAGAAAGTACTCCCGCATAGGGATGAAGGAAAATCTGTTTCATTCCGAGAGCTTCTGCCAACAGACAAGCGTGTTGACCGCCTGCACCGCCAAAACTGCACAGCGTATACTCACTGACATCGTAACCGCGTTGGCTAGAGATTTTCTTAATTGCCGTTGCCATTTTATCGATCGCGATCGACAGAAACCCGTCAGCCATCTCCACTGGAGCGCGGTTATCGCCAGTCTGAGTCTGAATTGCTGCTGCTAGTTCGGTAAATTTGGCAGCAACTATTTCTGAATCGAGTGGAAGATCGCCACTCATCCCAAATACTGCTGGAAAGCAGTCTGGCTGAAGTTTCCCCACCATCACATTCGCATCCGTCACAGTGAGCGCACCACCATTGCGATAACAAGCGGGGCCAGGATCGGCCCCTGCCGAATCGGGGCCAACCCGATAACGTCCGCCATCGAAATGCAGGATCGAGCCACCCCCAGCGGCGACGGTATGAATTGCCATCATTGGGGCGCGAAGACGAACGCCAGCTACTTCGGTTTCGAGGGTACGCTCGTATTCGCCGTTATAGTGAGAAACATCGGTCGAGGTACCGCCCATATCAAAACCGATAATTTTGCTAAATCCCGCCATCGCACTAGTTTTAACGGCACCGACAATGCCTCCGGCTGGGCCAGATAAGATACTATCTTTGCCCTGAAAATGCTGGGCACTAGCGAGACCACCATTAGATTGCATAAACATTAGCTCGCAAGATCGATCGTCCTGTCCGCTCAGTGCTGTCGCGACTCGATCGATATATCGTCGCAAGATCGGGGAGAGATAAGCATCGACGACGGTGGTATCGCCCCGACTCACTAGTTTCATCAGCGGACTGACTCGGTGCGAGAGGGAAATTTGGGTAAAGCCAATCTCCCGCACAATCGCAGCTAGTGCTAGTTCGTGTTCGGGATAGCGATAGCCGTGCATGAATGCGATCGCGCAAGCTCGAATTCCATCGTTATATGCAGCTTGGAGAGATTGTTTGAGTATATCGTCAGCAACTACGGGAATCAGTTCTCCGCTGAGGGCGAAGAACCGTTCGGTGACTTCCACTACCCGCTCGTAGAGCATTTCAGGCAAGACGATCTGTTTGGCAAAAATATCTGGACGATGCTGGTAGCCGATCCGCAGCGCGTCACCGAAACCTTTGGTGATAATTAGTAGGGTACGATCGCCTTTGCGTTCGAGCAAGGCATTCGTAGCGACGGTGGTACCCATTTTGACACTAGCGATCGTTTCAGCGGGAATCGGTGCGTCCGCAGCTAGTTCGAGTAAATCGCGAATCCCCTGAATCGGGGCATCATCATACCGTCAGGGGTTTTCCGAGAGGAGTTTGTGAACGAGAATTTCTCCATCAGGTCGTCGAGCGATGACATCAGTAAAAGTGCCCCGCGATCGATCCAAAATTGCCAGCGATTAGTCGGTGTTAGTTGAGACATCGATTGCTTCCTCTAGTTGATAGTGGCAGCATAGCAATGGAGATAGCCAGAATGCGACTGCACTTGTAGACTATTTTGGCAACAACTGTGGATCGCATGTCCATTGCCATTTTTGTCGATCTGGATCGTACTGCACTCTAACTATTTCCGCAGGTGGATCGAGTCGATCTCCATTACTGCGATCGAATTTAATTTGACCAGTCACTCCCTTTACAACCTGTTTTCCCTTTTTAAAGGCCAGATCCATTTGTTCGAGTAGAGCTGCACTAGTTTGTAAAGCCACACCATTATTTCTCTGTTGGTATCTAACTAATGTATCGATGACGATCGATGCCGAATCAAAGGCAGTAGCACTGCGCCAAGTTAGATTACCTTTTCCCCATAAGTGAGTTCCCAACTGACAAAATTTTCGGGCTGTTATATTTTTGCTTTGACAGCCATTCGTGGGACTCTGCCAATGCCAGGGTACACAAGCCATAATTTGCGAAATTGACTCTGCATTTTGTTCGTCTAGCCAATGTAAAACATTCTCCTGATACAGTGTTGCCGAACCCACGATCCAACAATTCTGTCGATTGATAATCGCGCCGATATTATTCAATGAATTTGGCTCCACACCTCCATCTGCAATAATAATGACAATATCGACTTGTTGCCGATCGATTTCTCCTAAATACTCGCGAACTTGATAGTAGTCAGCACTCAGAGATGGATAGGGAGTCAAACAAGTAAATTGTGCGGAATATCGCTCTAAATTACCTACTGTTGCTTGGTAGCAAGACTTGCTATAACTACTATTGTGATTGTAAATAATCGCTACTTTTACCGCAGCTCGTTCGCTAAAATGAACTGCTAGCATCTCGATTAGATGTCGAGCATTAACTAAATCTAGTGTCGTTAGCCGATAGAAGGCTATACTATCAAATGAGGATAACTCATCTGAAGTACTACTAGAGTTAATTAAGGGGATACCAGATCGATCGTAAATTGCTAAAGCTGTCGCGGTCATTTCGCTAGAATAATGACCGATAACTGCCACGATCTTTTCCTGCGGTGCTAACTTTGCCAATGCTGTCGCTGTTTGATTAACAGAATCATAGAGATTTTGGTTAGTGGCTTTAAGCCAAGCACTTAATGCTTGATAATATAATCCTTATTGATAGTAAAGAGTACCACTTTGCTGTAATTTAACGATATTGTGATCTGGAGGATACAAAAATATCTCTCTACCAAAACTAGCTTGGAATCCATCATCATTTAGTTGAGATGGCGGATTTAATCTAAAACCCTGAGCAGGATCGAGTAAGAAATTGAGAATCCTCGCCCAATTACCTGCGATTTCCTCTTGCTTTTCAACCTCTTTAGTCTGTTTGATTATTAAAGATGTAAATCGAGGATAAATATTTTTACTTAGTCTGTCACCTATTTTTTGACTTTTCCCTTTTTCATTATGGAATATAAGATTAGCAATTTCTTCTCGTGTATATCCTAATAATGCAAGACAAATGACTGTTTTGTCGATTGCCTCTATTTCTAGTTTTAATTCCTCGAACAATCGATCCTTGCGTCATCACACCCTTGAAGACTGTAATTCATGTCCAGCAATGCTTTGACGCGATTCACAATAGCGAAGTGCTGCCTTGGCAGGTCGCAGTCTTTGTTCAGTCATAGTGTAAGTGAACATAACTGTGGTTAGGTCGAGGGACTATTAGGTCTCCCTCGACCTAACCACATCTAAAGGTGCGATCGTTCGTACCTTATTTTACGAGCGGTCGTAATTGGGGCAAATCTGCGAGCTTTTGGCGCGAAAAGCTCAGATTTTAGAAATCCACTCGATCCCAAATCTGGCAGAACTTTGGGGAAAACGAGCTACAGCTAAAGCCTATTAGCTGTATATTAAGATGGATAGCGAAATCCGTGACAATTTCTAGGCTAATTATTTCCCTCCCAAATCATTGACAACTACCCCGTTAATTATTCCCTTACTAATCCCAAATCTCACATGATGCTGCAATGGATACCCCCACTACCGTCACTACTTTTGTCCTCGATGCCGATGAATTAATCTCGGCATTTACCAACTTTCTCCAATTTGACATTGCCTCCGGTGGTGCCAGTGCCGAAACCATCCGCACCTATTGGTGTGAAGTGCGCCAATATCTGCTCTGGTGTAGAGTCAATCAACTCCAACCCCTAACGGTGACGCGAGATGTAATTAAAATCTACCGTCACTATTTAGTCCAACGAAACTATAAAATCACCACCATTACCCTGAAATTAGTCGCCATCAGTCGGATGTACGATGCCGCGATGGAATACGGACTTTTGAGTCATAACCCCGTCTGGGGCGTTAAACCGCCCCAACAACGCGGCGATCCTGCCGACCGGATTACCTATTTAAACGCCACTGAGGCCCAAACCTTACTCGCCGCTCCACGAGGTAAATCGACCTCGCTCAAAGTCCTCCGCGACAGATGTTTATTGGGGTTGATGACGCTCGAAGGAATGCGGTCGATTGAAGTTTATCGAGCCAATATCGGCGATATCGTGCGAAGTCCCGCTGGCGTGGGGATTAGCGTTACCAGCAAACGACACCACCGCATCGTCCCCCTGATTCCGAAATTGGTAGCATTACTCGATCGTTATTTACTCGTCAGGAAGCAGGCTAAATACAGTATCGCTGCTGCTACTCCCCTATTTATCAATCTCCACCATCGTCCGCTGAAAATCGACCCCGACCGTGCCGATTATCGCCTCTCCAGACGGGGCATTGCGTATCTAGTCGATAGTTATCTCGAAGCCCTAGATCTCAAGCATGGCGAGGGACGGACTTTATCCGCCCACTCGTTGCGACATACGGCAGGGACGTTAGCGATTCAAAGCGGCGCATCGTTGCGGCAAGTCCAAGATTTATTGGGACACGCCGATCCCAAAACCACAGCAATTTATACTCATGTGGGGGATCGGTGGGCGAATAATCCAGCTCTGAAGTTAGGCATCGAGCTAGATCTCGATTAGCACGAGCTGAAACGATATTTAGCTTGTTGAGAATAGCTGTAGCTGTTTGACGTCAATGCTTATCGCCGTTTTTTAGGGGGTAAGTGTTTGACACTTGCCTTTTTAATTATTAGTAATTATATCATCCGTTCGATTGTGCCTCAAACCAATAGCAGACAAGTATACTGCTCGAATAGATAGATCCCGATCGTGACTTTGTTAATTGATTCTTAACTGTCAGCCGCTCGATTCACCAGTGAGTTTATGGGGAAATCTTTTGCTACAACTGAGTTCCAGCCAGATTAGAGCGGTCGCTGATGAATGATAAGTATTGGTGTAGAATGACATCACTATGGCTTCGTCGCTGGAGCGCATCGAGATTGCCAAACTTAGCAAATAGTTTGGCGAAATCCCGACCTCTGTATGGTTTTTAGATTTACATTGTTTATGTCAGAGCGTTCGCATCGCGTTTCCTTGGGAAAATCGCCAAAACGAGATAATTATGTTATTACTCCTGACAGCTATATTACGAGCGGCAACCATCAATCCCAAGCCGGGAATGATCGAGGTGCTTTAGCTGCTTACGACCTGGCAGTGCGATGCGATCCTGGTTATGCCAGAGCCTATAATTATCGCGGTTCGTTCAAATATGCCAGATTGGGAGACATCCTCGGTGCGATCGCTGATTGCGACGCAGCTATTCACCTCGATCCCAATTACGCGATTGCTTATGCTAATCGGGGTTTGCTCAGGTATAGCAACCGCCAAGGCGGTTAAGACACTACACTTAAAACACTTTCGACCTGCCAAGGCAGCGCTTCGCTCTCGCTAATTTCTCCACTCCACAACTTTGCCATCTCTACTTGTGTTTTATCTCCATTGACCTTCGCAAATTCTCTAAATTTATCCCAATCGGTAATTTTATGTCCATTCCCTGGCGGTAAATTCGGTTTCGCTTGGCAATCCCCAGTCATCGCTTTGCGCTGGCACCAGATGTTGATTGTGCTGCGACTAATTTGGAATA
>JAJAZF010000414.1 GCA_026785875.1 Chamaesiphon sp.
ATCAATCAAGCTCAGACATAGATAGTAGACGATCTGACGCACCTTATCTCGATCGAGTAGCCACCGCGCCGTTGACGATGGTAAACCGTCTCCAGCTAGATTTAGGACGATCTGCTGCTGTTTCTTCTGGGCTAGGGCTTCTAGACTGTGAATTGCTAATTGACAGAGCATGTCTAGATCTACTGACTTGAGTATCAATTGGTGTTGCTGAAAATCGAAGCTACCGAGTTGAGAGATTTCATCGACGAGCGTCACCAGTTGGCGACTACTCTGATAGATAATGCCTAAATAATCTTTTTGTTTACTACTTAACGAGCCATAAATTTCCTGCTGCAAGACACTCGCCATCCCCAGTACAGAGGTAAGTGGGGTACGGAGTTCTTGCGCTAGGTGAGTCAGTAATTTAAACTGGATTTCACTTTGAACTTGAAGATCCGCTGAGGGGCGATCGTTCGCCGGAGCTGGAATCGAGACGGGAGCCGGAGATTTATGGTGATGGAGTGTCGGAGCGGGGGATGCGTGAGGATTTGGTACGCTGGGATTGCCATGCTCCAGGGCGGCGTGAGGATCGTCAAATTCTAAAACGGCTCGATCTTGTAGATCGCCTATCCACCGATTGAGTTGGGCTTGACTTAACAATTTTCGTTCAAATTCACTGGCGACTAAACGGCTGACTAGTCGGAGCAAATCGATGTCACGATCGCTAAATTGGCGAGGTTTAAAATCTAAAATCGCGATTGTCCCCAATCGATCGCGGGCGGCGGTGATAATTGGTAAGCCTAAATATGCCCCAATACCATGCACTTGACAGAGTGACGATCGAGCTAATTGAGGATGTTGGTGACAATCACTCACACTGAAGCCGTGGGTAGCGATCGCTCGATCGTGACAGTATTCCAACCCAGCTAATTCCAATCGTAAATTAGGATGGCTAGGCAGTGTAAATCGCTCTAGCCCAGAGATCGAGCCAATTTGGTAACTCGATCCAGCGATCGTGGTGAGAATGGCTACAGGTGCATCGGTAAGCCGCACAGCCTGGGCGGTGGCTTCAGTAAATATCGACACTGCTGGCGATTGCCCGCTGCTCAATTCATTAACCAGTGGTGAATAGTGGCGCGATGTAGACTTAGCTACGTGGCTATTGGGGCTAATATCTAGATCTCGATCTGAATTGAGCATGGGACAATTGCCCGCAGTGGGATAAATAAACTTTTGACTATCGGATAGATAAGATCTGTCTAAATCTAAAATTCCCACTTATACAGGCTATAGCAACATTTTGGAGCCAGATTGGGGTAGTCGATCGCAACTCGTTGGCAAATTTACGGAATTATCGATCGGGGCGATGTAGTAGTTTCCAAGATTATCACTGGCAAAACATGATGAAATCCGCATCCTTATCGGTTGGTTTACTATCTCTAGCGACACTATCTATATTAACTACGCTCCCAGTTCCCCATGCTAGTGCCCAATGCGTGATGAGCGATATCAATTTCCAATCATCGATCGATGGTTCTAGACAACCAGCCATTCAGACTAATGATGTCCAACAAGGTTCGACAGGCGGTTGCGTTGGCAACACCGTCAACACTACCAATGTCCAATCTCAAACTGGTGGTACCGAGCGCACTACTCAACGCCGTCAAAGTATTCAGCAAATTAACGGTAGTAGCAACAGCCCGACTGGAATTAATATGGAGCCTGTAAAAATCAAGACAAATGTTCAAATTCAGGTAGATAATCCAGCCGATCGTCTACGCCGTTAAATTAATTGATAATTGATAGCACAGCGTTTCTCCCCCGCCCAGAAGGGTGATAATTGTTTTTATGCTGTGGGATTTCAACCCCACAGCATAAAAACAATGCACCTTTTAAGTGCATTGTTTTTATGGTACTGTATTAATATGAGCGATTGCATTGATAATCCATACAATCTATGGCTTCTTCCTTCAATGCTTTAGATGGATGAACGGTACATTTGAGATTGTATTCACCTGTAAAAAATACACAGCGATCGCATGGGATTTGGTGCAGTCTGCGGAGATGCTGCCAATCTTTTTTTACAGATTTCCACGCCGAACGCAAATAATTGAATGAACCCAGTGCGATCGCAACTATGAAAACTAATCTGAATATCGCTGGAATCAGCTCAGATATAACCTGAATCGACATGGTAGGTTAAGCGGACAAAGTTTATTAAGATGAAGCTGATAAGGGTCGTAGTTCGACTGCACCCACCGATTGAGGTTGTTCTAGGCTAGATCCATATAGATCGACATACCGCTTGAAAAGCTGCATCGTATCGCGGTTAGAGCGGCGCATAGATTTGACTCTGCGGGGAAGATTGGTATCAGCTAGCTGGTGAAGATAGGGCAAGTCTTCAAATAAAGTGATGCAAGATGCACAATGTAATAACATTTGCATAATTGGCTTGGGAAATACTAGATCGCTGTAGATGTCAATAAATAATTTGTGGGCATTATCGCCGAGTGGCAACACATTGAAAATGATAATAATTTTTCGACCTTTATAGATCGGAATACTCAGTTCGATCGTGTAAGGAGTGTGCAGAGTCAACTCTACTTCAATCACAGGCTGTCGCCACATTCTCAAGATGTTCAGCGAAGTATTGAGGCTCGTTTTGAATTTAACACTACCACCGATATTTGTTGCTTCAATTTGACTGACAGTACCAACTTTTAGCCCATTGAGACTAAGACCATGAACTTGTTCTAAATGCTTTAAATTTAGCAAGTGGTAGATCTGACAAACATAAGGAATCGGTAAAACGTATTCTTGACTGATCTTGTGGTATTTCTTGAGCTGAAGCATTCTGGCTTCAGTACGGCGGAGATAATCGGCGTGTGGGGGTGTAACGGAAGAGAGTTTATAGTACTTGAGAGTACTCATGCTCTTGATATTCGAGCTGTCGATCTCTAAATTGGCAGTAGTCATATATCAGTTTCCTGAGTTTGGTGCAGCAAACCATCGATCTTTGTACTCGGTGTCTGCGTGGATTTGGAAGGTAACTCAATGCCAACTACACTTATAATCCAAAAATAGGCGTTGCTGAATCGATGTTTGAAAGAGGAGGACTGGGGGACTGCGAGAAAGATGGGTTTGACAAATCGAGCATCGTACCTTAGATCGGCACCGCCCAAAAATGAACTTGTGGCGATCGCGATGTGTGGAGCCAAAGGCATCTAAACAATAAGGGCATGGGGTGTGAACTCCATGCCCTCGCTAACCTTTAGGTTGTTGTCGAGTGCTATGACTGAGCCTTTGCAGGTGCGGGAACTAAGTCGAGTTCGGGGGCATCGTGCGCCGTCCCATTTTCGTTACCCTGCTCGCGATCGAATTTGGTTTTGGCGACGGCAATCGCAAACACGTACAGACCAAAGACAGGCTTTGCTAGTACATCAGCGATCGTGTAACCAAGTTGCACTCCGACTGTTGCCGAGGTACCTGTGATGCCAATCAATGGTAAAATGTAGGCAATCGGGTAAACACCCCAAGAGAGCAACAGTAGTAACCGCATACTGCGAACTAATCCCTGTACGTTTTCAGGTTGGCGTTCGAGTGACTTGGACAGTTCTACCCACAGTACATAGAGAATGTAAGCAAAAGGAATGGTGCTCAGAGTACCCCAAATTACCCGTGTCGTGAAATCATTGGAGATTTCGCCAGGGTAGCCAAATGCGATCATCAGAATCGAGGCTCCCACTAGTTTGGTGAGCAAAGGCTTGGTTTCTGTGCCAGGTAGTGCTAGCACAGCTACTGTTTCGACAAGTAGCAGGGGCACGGTGAGTATCCAATCTACATAACGGTAAGCATCATTGAACGGTACGCCAGTGAGGGTATAAACGCCATTCTGTAAGCTGTAGGCTTCACTCCAACTGTTGAAGATCCGGAAGTAGTGATAGCCAGCGATGCTAACAACGATCGCCGAAACAAGTAATGCTAGCCGATATTTTTGACCTACTTGTGCTTGAGCACTAAAGAAGAATAGGGCTGATGAAAACATTGCGGCGATCGCAAATGAGAAGGCATTATAAATTAGATTGAACTGGCTAGATGACAATGACTGAACTGTTGACAACCGACTTACGTTGTCATCATTGAGCAATGCCA
>JAJAZF010000415.1 GCA_026785875.1 Chamaesiphon sp.
AGAAATCAATTAATAATTGACTATTTAGGGCTTGCTGAATTCTTAATTCGGACACCAATCTGCCCAATGATTTATTCAACTGAAGTCGGTGAATTACGGATCGATCGGCACTTACTCCACTAGGCAAATTCTAGAGATGAAAGATCCGACAGGTAAAGATTGGGAAATATCCAAACTTCCTAATATCAAGAACTGTCCCAACCAATGCGGGTGATGGTCAATTATAGTATCGATCGATTTACACCAGAGACGATCGATCGACTGCTCGTCAACTATCGATCGATGCTGACCGGAAAGCGAGGCGCAAGCCCCCCGATTCATCGGTGGGGTCGAGCCTGTCGCGGCTTCAGCCGCCTTGAAACGATTCCACGGCTTTAGCCTAATGGTCGGCTAGCCGACCAAAAGCAGTATGCGCTTCAAGTTTTCTAATAAGTTCTCGCACGACGGCTGTTTTGGTTTGCCCATTTTCCTCGCAATATTTCTCCAGTATTTCAAATTCCTTCTCTGTTACAAGAATATCTATCCGCCTTTTTGCTGCTGCCATGTGTTGATTACTACGGTGATTTGCTGTACAATCATAACATGAAGCTTAGATATCAGTACCGAATTTATCCCACTCAGCAGCAGCAATACGATCTGGCTAGATTGTTTGGCTGTTGTCGAGTGGTCTACAACGACGCACTGGCACTATGCAAAGCATCTGAGAAGTTACCCAGCAATGGCGATCTTCAGAAGATCTGTATCACCCAAGCTAAGACAACAGATGAGCGAGAGTGGTTGAGTGAAGTATCAAACATCCCTCTTCAGCAGTCTGTTATCGATTTGGGTACCTCGTACAAGAACTTTTTCGACTCCCTCAAAGGTAAGCGAAAGGTCAAAGCGATAATTGCTAAAAACGTACACCGCAAGCAATAGTTTCATGGGTAGAACAAACGAAGTGTCGATGAACCATCGAAATCGCAAGTGCAGGGTATAAGCTATGTGGAGCAATCCTCAACCCTGCGTTGGAAATATCCGGCAAGAGTATGGACTATCAGGATTTGACGACCTTGATGGCACACTACCAATACCTCCGGTGGATAGACACGCCCTAACAAGCTAAACATGAATGGTAGGAACGAAATAACCTCTCTAACTGCTCCTTAGAAATAAGGTGGGTAGTAAAGCTATAAGCAGATAGAGAGATAAGGATGGCTCAAGAAGCTAAAGCCTAACTCGAAATGACGAGTATTGCCGGAAAAGGGAAGGGGTAATACCCAGGATATGCAGACGTGAGCCGCAATGTGTAAGAGCTAATGGAGTTAAATCACTATCCCCAGGAAAGCGATGTGAACTTGTAGGTCAATTAAAGTTAACTGGGAAATGTAGACCTACTCGTAGAGTCTGGATACCAAAACCTGGAAGAGCTGAAAAGCGAGCATTAGGAATACCCACAATGTACGACCGCGCTTTGCAGGGAGTAGTAAAAAATGCTCTCGAACCCGAATGGGAAGCTCACTTTGAGCCTAACTCATACGGATTTAGACCTGGACGTTCGTGCCACGATGCGATTAAGCAGATTAAAAACTGTATTCAAAGCAAGGCTAAGTTTGTACTAGATGCAGATATAGCCCAATGTTTTGACCGCATCAACCATCGTGAATTACTTACGCGGTTAGGATTACAGGGGAAAGTTAGGCGGCAAATTGCAGCTTGGTTAAAATCTGGAGTTATCGACCAAGGGGTATTCACTGCAATATCTGAGGGTACACCACAAGGGGGCGTAATTAGCCCACTTTTGGCGAACATCGCTCTCCACGGTTTGGAACAGGTAATTCTAAAAGAATTCCCAGAATTGCGGGAAAGAAATCGAGAAACCTGGTTTCACAAAAAAGGGACAACTTTTTTAAGCCCTAACGTTATCCGATATGCAGACGACTTTGTAATTCTGCATGGAGATAAAACTGTTGTCCAAAGATGCCGAGAAATTGTCTCGGAATGGTTAAATGGCATGGGATTGGAGTTAAAACCTGAAAAAACGCGATTATCCCACACCTTCAAGCCTGAGCTAAGTGAAGATGGAAAAGCAGGATTTGATTTCTTAGGACATCACGTTCAGCAATACCCATCAGGGAAATACCAAAGTGCTAGAAGCACATTCGGCAAAATTTTAGGATTTAACACACTCATTACCCCAACGAAGAAGGCGAGTAAGGTTCATCAAGAGAAAATTAAAGAGATCATCATAAAACACAGGTCATCAACCCAAGTGGCTCTGATTGACGAATTAAACCCTGTAATAAGGGGATGGTCTAACTATTATGCAAATTCCGACATTAAAACCGTTGGAGAATCCAGCAGACAGGATTATCTCACATACCTGAAACTTCGACGCTGGGCAAAACGCCGTTGCAAGAATAATATAAGTGCTGGTCATGAAAAATATTGGCACACTGAAAACGGCAGTAACTGGGTATTCTCTGCCAAAAAGGACAAAAAGTCCTTCAAGCTAAATTTGCATAGAGAAGTTACTTGTAGTAGCAATCAATATGTAAAAGTTAAAGGAGATAAAAGTCCATACGACGGCGACCTAGTTTATTGGAGTACACGAATGGGACAAAGTTGAGTGGATATGGAAGGAAGATTTTCCCTATGTCATAAACAAAAGTAGTGTGAAGTCCGTAGTGACAAATGGATAACACATTGAGTAGCCGGATGAAGTGAAAGTTTCATGTCCGGTTTCGGATAGGAGGGGTGGAGTGGTAACACTCCCCTCGACCTTACCACCACCCCATTGGTGAAGCAACTTTCGTTGTTCCACTAGTCGGAATCCCCTAGCTTAATGAATCGAACCGCTTGCGGTGAGACAGTGCAGCTATGGGGTGGCAATCAAAAAGCTAACGACCACACCAGCAGCCACTGTAATAGACCTACTGGAGAAGGCTTGAACCCGATTTTGTGGATAATAGCTGTTTTTTAAACTCCTCAAGATAGAGATTAGTCCCAATCGGGCCGGGTAAAGCCAGACAGAGATAGCTAGGGATGAAATAGACCTTGCCAGCTTTGCTGGCTTTGAGCGATCGGGCGATCGGGTTGCTTGCCCAAGCTTGTTGGAGCTTAGTCAGTTGATATTCCTCAAACCCGTCTGCTAGTGTGCGGTCTGAGACATTACGGAAGTTGTGACCCAGCAGCACGATCGCATCTGCCGTATCGAGTTCAGGGAATGTTTCGAGTGAAATCGGTGCGAAAGTCTCAGGCTGTGCTTGCCCAAATTGTTGCGGGTAGACTAATTGAAAGCCTAAATCTTGGGGTAAAGAGCTACAACGATCGTGAATTTTAGTCACTAGCCCCACCTCGCGTAACTCAGATGAAATCAGCAATAGTAACTTGGGAGTGGTGGCAACTAGGGGGGCAAACGCTTGGCGGGCGGTCGCAATTTGTTGTTTCATTTCCCGCAATAGATCTGCGGCGCGTTCGGTACGATTTACAGCTTGGGCGATCGTCTGGAGATTGCGCTCTGGATCGCCCCATTTAAGAATTAGTGTCGGTGCGATCTTCGATAGGGTTTGATAGTGCTGGGTATTGGCAATATCCAGTCCCAAAATTAAGTCTGGTCGCGCTTTGAGAATTGCTTCGATCGAGGGGGTACCAGCCATGCCCACATTGGCGATCGATCCGGCGATCCGCGCTCCTAAATAGGGAATCTGTTGGCTGGGCTTGGTATATTCGCCTCGGTGCAAAGCGGCGTAGTCGGCAAAGGCTACTGGCTGAAGACCCAGCGCGAGTAATGGTTCTAACAGATATGGGCCGAGTACGACAATCCGTTGCGGTCGGTCGCACACTTGAGTCGTTCCGGCGACATGCGCGATCTGCTGACAGTTAGCACGGTTTGCCGTCGGCAAATTCGATCGCTCGATCCGATTGAATTTGCCCGCACAGGCGGCGATCGTCAGTATCATCCCGATCGCCAAAACCAGCTTATAAAAATAATTCCTAAATTTCATCGTTGTTCTATAGCTCTGTTCTCAACACCTTGTCAACTTCCAACTGTTTGAGGCTGCCTAGCAGATTGGGTTGAATCGGACGGTTGCCGTCGGTAGATAATTCTGAGGGGAGAGTGAATGTTTTGGCACCCATTGGAATACACATCGGCGTTCCGGCGATCGGATCGGGATAAATCTGACATTTGAGGTTAAATACCGCCTCGACAAGTTCTGTCGTGACGA
>JAJAZF010000416.1 GCA_026785875.1 Chamaesiphon sp.
AATAAAGCGAGTGAAGCGGCGGACTGTGACATCTTCGCCCAACTGTTTGACGGTTTGTCCGATTAGTTCAGTCACAGAGATATTCTGATCCTTGATGTAGGGTTGATCTACCAAGGTCATTTCTTTGAGACGTTTATCGATGCGTCCTTGGACGATCTTTTCTTTGATATTGTCGGGCTTGTTGGCGAGATCGTCACGTCCCATTTCGATTTCTTTTTCCTTGCTGGCTAGTGCTTCAGGAATTTCGGCGACGTTGATATATTCAACATTGGGACAAGCTGCAACCTGCATTGCCAAGTTTCGCGCTAAGACTTTAAAATCTTCGTTATTTGCTACTTTTGCAGAAGTACAACCGAGTTCTAGCAATACGCCAACTCGTCCACCAGTGTGGATGTAGCAATCAACAGCACCTTCGGTACCATCAGCGACATGGTAGTTCGCCAAGCGACGCACATTGAGGTTTTCACCAATTTTGGCGATCGATTGGACGATCGCTTCTGATACTTTGATGCTATTATCAGCCGCGTAGGGTTGTGCTAGTAGTGCATCGACGCTATCAGCGGTAATCGCTTGGTGTGCGAGACTTTGGACTAGATCTTTGAAAGCATCATTACGTGCTACAAAGTCGGTCTGACAGTTAACTTCGACTAGTACGCCAGTTTTACCATCGGCTTGAATGAAGTTATCTACCAAGCCTTCAGCAGTCACTCTGTCGCTTTTTTTACCAGCAGCAACCATGCCTTTCTGACGCAGCCATTCTGAGGCTTTGGTCAGATCGCCTTCAGTTTCACCTAAAGCTTTCTTACAGTCCATCATGCCTGCACCTGTCTGGCGGCGCAGTTCTTGAACCATCTTCGCAGTTATTTCAGCCATGTTCCTTTATCTATATTCGAGCTGGTTGTGGATGGATGGAGGTAAGGGGTAAAGGGATAGGGGCAAGGGGTAAAGGGTGAACTCAAAGCGTTTATACCCTTTTTTCCTTTAACCTGTCTTGTTGCGCTGTCTTGTCGTTTTTTTATTCGGGGGGAACCCCCGAATAAAAACGCCGCTGTCTTGAAAAGGTGCTTCACTTGGGGAAACCCCAAGAACGCACTTTTCGCTAAACCGTCGGGAAACCCGACGAGCGCGCAACGCTTCCCCTTTACCCCAATATCACAATTAACTAAATAATTGCAACAACGATCCTAGACACCCAATACCTAATTTTAGCCTTCGCCGCCTTCTTCACCATCAGCTTCGGCAAATTCGGCTTCGTCTGCGAAGTCGTCTTCCATGTCTTCGTAGTTATCAACGATGTCTTCACCACTGTCGGGGTCAACACCGTGACGACCTTCGTAAATCGCATCGGCTAGTTTACCGACGATCAATTTGACAGAACGAATTGCGTCGTCATTTGCAGGAATAGCTACGTCAACCAAGTCGGGGTCGCAGTTGGTATCGAGTAACGAGACGATCGGAATGTTCAACTTTTGGCATTCTAACATCGCGTTATATTCCCGTCGTTGGTCGATGACGATCACGATATCAGGTACCTTCCGCATGTTCTTGATCCCACCCAGATATTTCTGGAGTTTAGCCATTTCCCGTCGCAGGACGGAAGCTTCTTTTTTGGGTAAGAGATCTAGTGCGCCGCTATTTTCACGACGTTCGAGATCTTTCAAGCGTTCGACGCGGGTTTTGATCGTCGTCCAGTTGGTGAGCATTCCCCCCAACCAGCGTTGGTTGATGTATGCTGCACCGCACCGACTTGCTTCTTGAGCGATGATACCTGCTGCTTGACGCTTGGTACCTACAAACAGGAACCGCTTGCCTTGTTCGGCGGCTGTCCGCATGTAGACATAAGCTTCTTCCATCAACTGGGCGGTTTGCACCAAGTCGATGATGTGTACGCCGTTGCGCGCAGTGAAGATGTATGGAGCCATTTTGGGGTTCCAACGTCTGGTTTGGTGTCCAAAGTGAACGCCAGACTCCATCATTTGCGCCAATGTTACTACTGGCATAAGATTATTTTCTCCTAATCGGGTTTATCCTCCATCCAGGCTGCATTTCTAATTAGAAACACCCGAATTCCTGAATGTGCGAATTTTTAGACAACCTTTTTATCATAACAAATTTTTGGGAGATATTCACGATAGAGGAGCAGCTTTTAATTGCTTAGGTTACGGGAATAGTCCATAGACAAAGGATAAATGCTTCTGTCCATTCAACTACTGCGCCATAGGTATCACCTGTATGTCCACCGAAACGACGGTGAAAATAATAACCTGTGAGCGCGGTAATCCCACAACTAGCGATCGATCTGATGCAGATCGCCAACCAGTTTGCTGGCTGTAAGTAAATTTGGCACCCAGTCACGGCGAGGACGAATGCTAGTCCCAGTAATATATCTTGGGGTACTCGTAACCCTTGGCGATGGAACGCGCCTTTTCCTTGGGCTTTGAGGTAGGGATACAAGGCGATCGCGAGTACTTGTCCCCACCGACTCCATCCTGCAACTAATGGTAGTATCCATGCTCGATCGCGAGTAATTGCTGTTAAGGCGCAAGTTTTGAGTAAGATGATAACTACCGCTACCATTGCCCCAAATGCTCCTGTAACACTATCTGTCATCACTGTTAACCGTCGCGCGGGATCTTGGACTGCTAACCCATCGGCTGCATCCATCGCCCCATCGAGGTGCAATCCACCCGTCCACCAAATCCACAGCACTACGATAATACCCGATCGGGTCAATATGGGCATTTGCAGCCAATCTAAGCCTAGATCCACCAAGCCTAATCCTCCTCCCAATAGTAGCCCGATCGCAGGTGCCCACCGCGCAATTCTGGCGAAATCCAGTTGGAAATTAGTCGGGATGGGGCAGCAAGTGTAGAACGCTAGAGCGGCAAGTAGTGAGTTGAGATTGTTAAGTAATAACACGGATATTTATTGACGGCAGATGCAGAGGACACAAAAAAGGCTTCAGAAATTTATGTTAATTGATTCTCCACTCAAGAGGATACTTGTGATGTTGGCGTAGCCTTGCCTTAGAAGATCCCCCTAAATCCCCCTGAAAAAGGGGGACTTTCCAGAAATGAAGACAAAGAAACAATTTGGGCAACATTGGTTGCGAAACGAACAAGTACTCGATCGAATCATCACCGCAGCTAAAATTACACCGACCGATCGCATTCTGGAAATTGGCCCTGGGACTGGAATTCTCACTCGGCGGCTGGTGGCGGCGGCGCAAGCAGTGGTGGCGGTGGAAATCGATCGAGATTTGTGTGCGCTGCTCGTCAAAAAGATGGGTCATATTGACAATTTTTTATTGTTAGAAAATGATTTTCTTAATCTTGATGTAGAGAGTAATTTAACTGCTTTTCCAAAATTTCAAAAAACAAATAAAGTTGTCGCAAATATTCCTTATAATATCACTGGGCCGATCCTCGAAAAGCTGCTCGGAAATATCGTTCATCCAGCCGAGCGACCTTTTGATTCGATCGTCTTATTAGTTCAGCGCGAAGTAGGCGATCGATTGTTTGCCAAGCCTAGCACTAAAGCTTTCGGAGCCTTAACAATTCGGGTGGGATATTTAGCCCACTGCGAATTAATTTGTCCCGTACCCGCGCGGGACTTTTCGCCACCGCCGAAAGTTGATTCCGCAGTAATCAGACTCACGCCCAGAAGATTAGATTTAGCAGCTAAAAACCCGAAGCTATTAGATAATTTAGTTAGATTGGGTTTCAGTACGCGTCGGAAGATGCTGCGAAATAATCTGCAAAGTGCGATCGATCGGGAAGAATTATCGGAACTCCTTGGATTATTAGATATTAGTATTGATACCCGTGCTGAAGACCTAAGTATCGAGCAGTGGATACAGTTATCTAATTTAGTAGCCGAGCGCAAGGATATTCCAGCAATAGATGCGATCGAAAAAATATAAACATTAATGTTTTAGAGATGAAATCATATACCCTAATTGCGCCAGCTAAAATAAATCTCCATCTAGAAATAATCGGCATCAGACCTGATAATTATCACGAACTGGTAATGATTATGCAAACAGTAGATTTAGCCGATCGAGTCGAAGTAAAATCGCTGAGTACCGATGAAATCATCCTCCACTGTGGACATCCAAATGTCCCACTAGACGAGACTAATTTAGCCTATCGTGCGGCTCAATTGATGCAACAGGAGTTTCCTGACGCTTTGATTGAATCCGGTGGCGTAGATATTACCCTCCACAAACATATCCCAGTCGCGGCGGGATTGGCGGGCGGATCGGGAAATGCTGCGGCTGTCTTAGTCGGGATCGACTTATTGTGGGAATTAGGACTCACCCAGATCGATTTGCAAAAATTGGGGGCAAGGTTAGGCTCTGACGTGCCGTTTTGTATTTCGGGGGGAACCGCGATCGCCACAGGTAGAGGGGAGGCAATCTCGCCCCTACCTAGCTTAGAGGGGATCTATGTGGTGCTGGGAAAATATCAAAGTCTGGAGGTATCTACCCCGTGGGCGTATACTACCTATCGGCACGAATTCGAGCATCAGTACGCACAAGATCTCGATAGTTTAGCAGATCGATCTCATCGGATTCATTCTGGCGATTTAGTCCGTGCGATCGTCGCTACTGATACCGTTAAAATTGGGAAACTCCTGTATAACGATCTCGAAAAAGTGGTGTTACCTGCTTATCCACTCGTGAGTCAGTTACGCGCAGAATTCCAGCGTCATGCTAATTTAGGGACGATGATGTCTGGTTCGGGGCCGACAGTATTTAGTTTAGCAAGTTCGAGAGCGCAAGCGGAAGTACTGTATCATCAAGTCCGCGCTGCTATCCCCGATCCAGATCTAGAATTATTTGTAGCTCAATTTTGCGATCGAGGTGTCAGAGTAATCTAACATCTTGCACTAATACATAAAGACTAGTAAAAGTAGAGGTCTTAGGGTACCCATAAAGGGCACCCCTACAGGTTGATTGTGTAGGTGTGCCCTTTATGGCTACCCTGGATCTACGCCGATCGCTAGTATTTTTAAACTGGTGCAAGATGTGAGTAATCTAACTCAAAGTGGTTGAAACCACTCTTCGTAATCTAAAGTCCGCCTACGCGGACTGAAATATTAGTACAGCTTTAGGCGGACTTTGCATCATCAGCCACGATTTGCGGTTCGCGCTCCTCGGGTTCCCCGTTCGCCTAGCGTCTCGCTGTCAACTGTCAACTGTCAACTATCTAACCATCTATATGACTCAAATTACACCTCCCGAACCAAATTTACCCACTCCCCTACGTTGTTTGACTGGTGCGGTGATTGCTGGCGTGATGTCATTCGCGTTGTCTGCGATGACTAGTCGGATTGCAACTACGTTTGCGACTAAACCGATGATTCAAAAAACAACTATGGCAAATAACATCGCTGCTGCGGTGAGGACATTGGTAGTAGGTTCGACAGCCTTGGGTGCAGCGATATTTGGAATTATTGCGATCGGTTTAGTCGCCTTAGCAATTCAAGTTGCATTGAGCAAGCAGAAATCTAGTACAAATTTATAGCGTATATTTTAACACAACATCTATCTAAAGATAGATTATTTTTTGTATTTCATTCGTATTTCAGATTAAAACAACAAAAAATTGTGATGATTCGATCGTTAATTAATTAGATTTCTAATAATTACCCCTTTTATTGAAAGTAGGTTATATTGCAAGTGTGCACACACTAAATCAATATAGGTAAACACATGGCTGACATCGTTGATACTGCCGTTAGCGCGGGTTCTTTTACTACTTTAGTTGCCGCAGTCAAAGCTGCTGGACTAGTGGAAACACTAAAAGGCGCAGGTCCTTTTACTGTCTTTGCACCTACCGATGAAGCATTTGCTAAACTCCCAGCAGGTACTGTTGAAGGATTGCTAAAAGATCTTCCTAAACTAAAGCAAATCCTGACTTACCACGTTGTTGCAGGTAAGGTAATGGCGGCTGACGTTGTTAAGCTCACATCAGCAAAAACTGTCGAAGGTTCAGAAGTGAAAATTGATGCTACTAGTGGTGTCAAGATTAACAACGCTACAGTTGTGACTCCTGATGTTGCTGCTGATAATGGCGTTATTCACATTATTGATACAGTATTACTTCCTGCATAGATTAATGCAGAGTTAGTACTGAAATTGAATCAGTAAGTATGAGGTAGCAACTGTTAACCGTTGCTACCTCATTCTGCTTAGATATATTTTTATCGATTTATAGTTATCAAAACTCAACCCTCAACTAAACCGACGATCGAATCTCGGATCGAAATAGTGCTTTTTCTGGCTATTACACGAACTGCACAAGGTTTGAAGATTGCTAATATCGTTACTACCACCTGAAGCGAGGGGTATAATATGATCGATCGATAGTTTGGTAGTTTTTCCACAGCTTTTACATTGATGATTATCGCGCTGAAATACATACTCGCGCACTTCTTTAGGAAAACTAATCCGTTTGGACTTTTCGGACATATTATCAATGGATCTGTAGGGGCGGGTTTATGTGATTAATTCCGATTATACTGAAAGTCTATACCAAACCTGCCCTAACCTACAAGTACGGGAGAGATCGAATCGAATCAATCAATATCTAATTTTGTTCGAGTGATATCATAGATGTCAAGTCATTCGATAATTGTCTAATTTCATCTAATGGTGAAGAATGAGTTTCTACCGAATCTGGTTGAGGTACTATAGATTCAGATTCTTCAGGTATAAATTCAAAGCATATCTTGAGTTTACCTTTTTGCCATCCTTTACCATCGGCTTGTAGTAAATTACAAGTCATACCATCTAAAAGTACGTTATTAATTTTTAGATTATTTTTATTTGGATCGAGAATGCTACCTTTCACAACAGTTGAAAATTTGTTCATTAAATACTGTCTAGAATGTCCTTGCTGGATTGTATCTGCAACTATAGTTGTTAGTTTTTCTATAAATGCTACCCTATCAGTGAAATCAATACAATCGACACTCGATCCTTTGAGCATTTCAAGAAGTTCACTAAGTACGAATGTGCCGTGTGAACCCAGTATTTCTAGCATCTCTGGATTGAGACAACGAGCAACAGACTGTGAATCGGGAATTATTTGTTTCGATCGATCGGTCATAATTAAATAATAGTTGGATGTGTTGGGCGTAAATATATAGTATTTGTCATTTTATTGTTGGGGAGGGCGGGTTCGATTTCAGATTTTTAGTAAAATCGTTATTAATTGCATAAACCCGCCCCTACAGATCTAATTAATTAACCTCAGCTAATCCAAATGATGCTCGATCGATTGATGTTTCTGCACGTTTTGTTTGACTAGAAGAATGCTGTCGATCGAATATCAGTATCTGCTTGAGTGTGGTATTAAACGATCCATGTACTTCTCTGAGATGACTATTATTAAATTCAATCTGCTTCAAAAGTTCTCCAGCGGCATCTAGATAAAGGAAAAAAGCTTGACTCTGATATATTCTGATCTCTGCATTTCCATTGATTAGTGGGAAAGAAAGTTTCATAAATATATTATTTTGTGCATCATCATTAAGCTCGACTGAAATATTAATCGGCTGACAACAGCCACTCATAAATAATAAATCGCCGATATTACTAACAATATGCCTAAATTCATATATATCAAGTTTCATAAATAGCAATTGAGAATATACTGTATCTATAAAATACCCAAAAAATAATGAGAAGAAACATTATAATTAATTTTTAGATCTGTAGGGACGGGTTTATGCGTTGGCGGAGCCTCTCTGTAAGATAATTGATTCCTTAGTTACTAAAAATCTGCAATCGAACTCGCCCTCACCTACCAGCGATCGAGAACTAATATTTGTTAAGAGATACAAGTAAAAACCCGATCGATCCTCACCAGCCAGGATCGATCGAATCTCCTATAAGTTAATTACTATCGCCAGCCATGATTAACTCTGCTGAAGCAGCATTATCATTAATAGGTAACAATAGTAACTCAGATTGATTCAGCGTTGGTAATCGATGTCTGTCTAGTTGCATAGCTTCTAGACAACTATTAATCCCCTCAACAGCTTCATTAAAGACACCGATGCGTTGCTCTACTTCGGCTAATTGGCGTTGATTTTGGCGAATCTTTTCTTCGGCTTCCTTCTCTAGTGCTTTGGCTAAATATGCACGGGCGCGATCGTATTGAGTGAGAATTTGCTCGGCTTGTTGGGTGGCTCCAGGTAATAGTTGATTGTTGAGAGATTGATTGATGACTTGACGGAACGATCGCATCACGGTATCGCGAACTTTTTCTTCAAAGTCGATCTTTAATAACTGACGAATTGCTGGCTCGGCTTCGATCATATTATAATGATCGTAACCTCGACAGGCTTGTTGGAGAGTTTGACGCAATTGGAATAGCGAAGACGTTCCTTCAGTAAAAAATTCGGGACGTTCGCGGACATATCGATCGCATTCAACTCGCGCCGCATTGACTAGAGCTGCAGAAACGATCGTTTCTAATTGTTTGAGATTTTGTTCGATGCCGCTATCATTACCTAATAATCGATAGAGATTGCGGTAATATTCCTGCTTCTGGATTTGAGTAATTAACTGCTGGAAGAAGTTGGAAACTAATTCTTCAACGGCGGCGACTAAGACAGCTTCTAAACCATTAGCTAAATAGTAGAATGCTTCGCTCAAGATCCCAATTAATGGAACCACTGAATTGCGACGATGACTAGCTTGTGCTTGTTGATGTACATGGCTCACGGAGAAAGTAGTCAGTAATTCATCCAAACGACTCACCATTTTGGCTTTGAGTTTGGTAAAATCTGCCTCGAAAGCAACATTGGTATTGCTGGCGACTACTTCATTGACGATCGAATTGATATGCTGCTTTAACTCCTCGCCGACATCTTTTAACTCTTTGCTCAGAAGCTGAAGTTCTTGCTCCTTGATTGCCGTAGCATCTTGAGGCTGCGCTTTGAGATAGTGCCAAGTTTCTAAATAAGTGCGGCGGAGGCTGATACATAGTGGTTGTAAATCGTCAGCCAGATTTACTAATAATAATGGTCGTTTTTCTTCCATTAAATAGCGGGTGATGGCGGTACGAAATTCTTCAATCCCACTATCCTTTACCAATTGCTCGACTAATCCACTCCCCTGCTCACCGAGAATTCGCAGATAGTTTTCAGTTGCAGACTCATAGCTGCGGACATCTACGCGAAACTTTTCTACAGGTAATTTGCCAGAGCTAGAACAATAACGATTAAACTCATTGATAAATTGGGGAGTCTCGTCACTATCGGGGGTAACACTTGCAGCAAAAAAGGAATTCAGTCCAAATCTGTCACTCGCATTCGTCTGGCGGAGTTGACTACCCCAAAAACCTAACAAACCGCTGGTTTTATAGACGCGCTGAGAATCGCGGAATTGAGCGCCAATTAAGTTGTCTAATCGCTGGCGCAATTGAGAATTGTACCAGGTTTCATCAATCCGATTGAAGATATAGAACACCCTGTCGCGAACACCTGGATTTTGGCGAATTCGCTCCAACATTTCGGTTTCTTCAGTAGTCATGTCCCCAGATGAAGCGGGTTTGAGTACACAGACTACCGCTGAGGTATCGGGATTTTCGATCTTCGTGTAGGTGAGTTCCGCATCCCGTTTGACTGGTGCATCGATTCCAGGCGTATCTACCAAGACATTCCCATCTTGGAGCAGGGGATGATGACAGTAATACTCTACCCGTCGCAACACCGCACTATTACTACCGCGCCGCGCATAACTAGCCGCTTCCTGGAGGTTTTTAAAATCAAATTGCTCCATCGACAGGGTGCGGTTGGTAGTTTTGTCGATATACTTTTTGTTATTGATAAAACCTTGAATTAGTAGCTTAAATGCTGAGGCTTGTTTAGCACGATCTGACTTACTTTCGCCCCCTTCTTGTTCAATAATTGCCGTACAGGAATCGATGAGCGTATCCATCAAAGTCTGTTCTTGTAATAACAAAGTAGCCTGTTGCGGATCGTGCAGATTAAGCCCGATCTTCTTACCTAATAGTTGCACCAGACTCAAAACTTCAACTTCAGACAAAAAGGTGAGGACTACTCGCTCTTGCTCTGGCTCTGCATAGGCAATTTGGCATTCTGTACCCGTCGCGTGACCTTCAGCACTGTACAGCAGTTCTCGCTCTAGCAGGGCATTGATCAACATCGATTTACCGGCACTAAACGCCCCAGCAAAGACGATTTCAAAGGTGGGTGAAATGGCTTTTTTGAGCGACGAGCGCACCGCGCTGGTGTCTACCTGCGCCCGCAGGGTGGGTTCTTGTTGGAGTAAGTCGAGGACTGAATCTACCTGTGCTTGGAGATTTTGGCACTGGGGGAGGGGATTTGGGCTATGGTGAGGAATCATAATTCGGGGGTGATGGTAATTTTGCTAGT
>JAJAZF010000417.1 GCA_026785875.1 Chamaesiphon sp.
ATCGATAAACGTCTCAAAGAAATGACCTTGGTAGATCAACCCTACATCAAGGATCAGAATATCTCTGTGACTGAACTAATCGGACAAACCGTCAAACAGTTGGGCGAAGATGTCACAGTCCGCCGCTTCACTCGCTTTATTCTAGGTGAAGGGATCGAGAAGAAAGAGTCCAATTTCGCCGAAGAAGTTGCCGCTCAAATGGGCAAAATGTAATTTCTAGGTATAACAAACTTTAAGGAGCGGTCTAAATTTAGACCGCTCCTTTTTTATTAATAAAAAGCGAACACTCTCATTTTAGCTTGAGTGAAAACATGTTAGACTGAAACTTACATCTATTCTAAGGATAAATCAATTTTGCCCACGATCGAGCAGTGCATAAGCTGCGTTCAAGTTTGTCTCGATTTGACAAGTTTTTATATCCCGATTTATTTAGTCAGATTGGACGAGCGAGATCATCGGTTGATTATATTAGCAGGTGCTGAAAGTGAGATTGCAATTGAGCCAAACGGTAATTGGAGGTTTTTGTGATGAAGCCCGAACTTGAGACAATGAACACTACCGATCTTCGTAGTTATGTATTAGAACATCGCGAAGATAGAGAAGCCTTTCAAGCCTTAATCGATCGTTTGAATACTAACGCTCCAACGACGATCTATCCTTGTCCCAACACGCCAGAAAATATAGAGACAATGAAAAAGGCAATTCGAGAAAAACTAGGCAAATGAACAGATAAATGCTATATCGATCGCTCTCATTTTAGCTTGGGGATTCATCAGATCGGTTTTTTTAGAAAGATAACGAGATTACCTCTCGGCGCGGCTTCGCCAACGCGAAGATCGATCGAATATTTATCGTTATTTCCTATAAAAATCAAATATCGATTAGGTTAGCTACAGATCCAAGTGCAGATGGATGTTTGGCACCTCCTACAAGAATACAAGCAATTCCTGCTGCTGTCGCTCCGCCTAAATCTCGCCTAACTGAATCACCAATTACTACTGCATCTTGTCGATTAACTTGCATTTCTTCCAACACGTTCAAAAACGGGAGTGGAGATGGCTTTACAATTCCACACTCTGACGAAAATGATGCGGATTCACAAACAGAGAAAACGCCGCATTGATTCAGTGTTTCAATCCATAGGGTTTTAGGTGCCCAAATATCGATAACTAAGCCGAGTCGAAAACGCTGGGAGAGTTGACTTATTGCTGTTGCATATTCTGGTGGAACAAACCCTAATTCATGACGAGCAAACGTTTCTATTAAAAGCTCTAAATCCATTTCCGACAGTGAATCTTGCCCTTCAACGCTCACGAAAGCTTCTCGCAGACTCGGAAATGATTCTCGATATTGTGGATCGGGGTAGCGAATATCCAGATAAGCGTAAGCAGATTGAATTAACTGATTCACTCTAACTGACTCCATCATTCCGCCAAGCTGATGATAAACAATTGAGTAATCTTCATTCGAGCCAAACCGATCGGCACCGAACATGAAGGTATCATTCATATCTAACAGTATGGTGCTGAACTTATCAATCATTTCACCTTCCTCAACCCAACAGACTAAAGACAACTAGCTATTTATCATCTCATACCCAAGTCAAAAAACGATCGCCCCAAACACTCACCAACAGCCCACTCCTATTAAGATAGAGAAACCTATACATAAATCTATATTTTAAGATGTTAGAAGCATATCGCCAGCATACAGCCGATCGAGCCGCATTGGGAATCCCCCCATTACCGCTCGATGCCGAACAAACCAGTGCCCTCTGCGAACTATTACAACATCCACCAGCGGGTGAAGAGGCTAACCTAATTGCATTATTGCGCGATCGAGTTCCACCTGGCGTAGATCCTGCTGCTTATGTCAAAGCTGGCTTCCTGACTAGTATCGTCACAGGTAAAATTGATTGTCCGCTGATTAGTCCGATCGAGTCGATCGAGCTATTAGGTACAATGTTAGGCGGTTATAACGTTCGATCGCTGATCGACTTACTCCAATCAGACAATACCGAACTTGCCACAGCAGCAGTCAAAGCACTGAGTAAAATCGTCCTCGTTTACGACGCATTTAACGATGTGTGGGAACTCTCCAAAACCAATCCCTACGCCAAACAAGTCATCGATGCCTGGGCGAATGCTGACTGGTTTACATCTCGCCCCACCCTACCCGAAACCATTACCGTCACCGTCTTCAAAGTCCCAGGCGAAACCAACACCGACGACTTGTCCCCCGCAACTGAAGCTACCAGTCGCCCTGATATTCCCCTCCACGCTCTCGCGATGCTGGAAACTCGCCAACCTGGGAGTTTGGCAACTATCGCCGAACTGAAACAGAAAGGACATCCCCTCGCATACGTTGGCGACGTAATCGGTACGGGTTCCTCGCGTAAATCGGCGATTAATTCCGTCCTGTGGTACATCGGCGCGGATATTCCTTGCGTCCCCAATAAACGCACGGGTGGTTACATTTTGGGTAGTAAAATCGCACCTATTTTCTTTAATACTGCGGAAGATTCGGGGAGTTTACCGATCGAGTGTGATATTACCATGCTGGAAACTGGCATGGTCATCACCATTCATCCCTACGCTGGCAAAATTACCAACGAATCCGGCGCAACCCTCTCCACCTTTAACCTCAAACCCGACACCATCCTCGATGAAGTCCGCGCTGGCGGTAGAATTCCCCTACTCATCGGACGCACCCTCACCGACAAAACCCGCATCGCTTTAGGATTACCCCCCAGCACCATCTTTACTCGCCCCACTCAACCCACAGATACAGGCAAAGGCTACACCCTCGCCCAAAAAATGGTCGGCAAAGCCTGTGGATTACCTGGCGTGCGCCCTGGGATGTCCTGCGAACCCTTAATGACCACCGTTGGTTCCCA
>JAJAZF010000418.1 GCA_026785875.1 Chamaesiphon sp.
ACCTTGCGGTGTACCTTCATTTGTAGGGAACAACTTCTTGTCATCCATGACACCAGCTTTTAACCAAGCTCGGATTTGTCTCCGTAAGGTCGGGAATGTATTTAGTTTTGATAGAAGAGTTTGGTGGTTGATTTTATCGAAGCATTTACTTATATCTGCATCCAACACGAATTTAGATTTCTTGTTGATTGCACAAAATATCGCTCCGATTGCATCATGACATGAGCGTCCAGGTCTGAAGCCATAAGAGTTTGCCTCAAATTTTGCTTCCCATTCTGGTTCTAACACCAGTTTGATTAACGCTTGTAAGGCGCGGTCGTTCATTGTCGGTATACCTAAAGGTCTTTCCTCACTTGTCCCTGGCTTGGGAATCCAAACTCGGCGTGTTGGTTTTACTTTAGTACCCAGCTTGATCTTACTAACCAAAGCGAGACGTTGCTCTGGGGATAGTGACTTAACCCCATCCACTCCTGCCGTCTTCTTACCTTGATTATCCTGAGTGACTCGACGAACCGCTAACATCTTTGCTGACCAAGACTTCATTAAGAGTCTTTGGAGTCTGCGAACTAATTTGACATCTCCACGATTAGACGCTTGGAAAATCCGCTTTTGTAACTTAAACACGCCACGCTCTAGTTTGCACCAGTTTATGTCGCGCCATTTATACATCGGGTTTAATACCGTGCTCATAACATATTCATTACTACTTGTAGCTTTTCCTTCCGTTATACCGTGTGTACGTCAGCGTATCTCTCTCATTACAAAAGAGCATTAGCTTCTTACACAATCTCAACCATCCGATACCTACTTTCGTAGAGATTAAGTCTTAGCTGACTACTCAGAGTATTCGACCTCCCTGAGAGTAATCGAATGGATTACTTCGTTCCAAACAACCATTGGTTTGTGACCTGTAGGATGACACCTTTTCACCGAGTTTTGGGGTAATGCTCGGTATACCGACAAAAATCCTTATACCACCCTTAACTAATCCATTGTTGGATTTGAACTAATGCCCTCAGTCTCTTTCAACTGGAGTTTTGGGACTCCCAGTGTATCAGCCTGATTTCACTGGTTTGCCGTAACGGTGATTTAAACAGTGTCTTAGCAATTGTTATCCATACTCACGTACTCACGGGTCTCTCACAAAGGCTGCGATTAACTTTCCGCTTTTATTCCCGCTTCAAAGATTGAGGACTAGTCGCTACTTTGGGGAATAGGTTTTCACTCCTGCATCTGGAGGATGGGACTTGAGGTTTCTATGATACTCCCACTCACCCATAAGGTTATTTAGTTGTCATCTATAAGGGATTAAAGTGCGAACTCAATCCTGGTGGATTACCCTATAGAAGCTAACCGTCCCCCGATTTCTCGGTTTGGGTTAAACGAATCGCACTTATATGCGGCATTTAGATCTCGATCTTCAGAATGTCCACAATCAGGACATTCATAAATCCGATTTTTGAGCGGCATTTTATGTCGATGATTGCCACAATTAGAGCAAATCTGACTGGATGGAAAGAAGCGATCGACTAACACTAACTGACTATCAAACTTTTCCGTCTTATATTCAAGTTGTCGTTTGAACTCATACATTCCACAATCAGCAATTGCGCCTGCTAACTTATGATTTTTCAAGAATGCCTTAATATGCAAATCTTCTATTTTCACAATGCTGTGGTTTTTAGCGAGGTGAGTAGTCAATTTGTGGATGGCATCTTTCCGAATATTAGCAACTTTAGCGTGGATTTTAGCCAATGCTGTTACGGCTTTAGAACGATTGGTAGAACACTGGGCGGGTTCCCCGCCCATCACTTTTTGTTTGCGAGAAACTGCCCGTTGTAGGCGATTTAATCGCTTACTCATCCGTCGATAAGCTTTGGGATTAGAAAAGACTCGGCCATCACTAGTAACAGCCAATTCTTTAATCCCGATATCAACCCCGATCGATGGGCGATTTACTTCAACTAATGGCTTTTCAATCTCGCATTTGATGGCAATAAACCAACTATCTGCGGTTCGGCTAATCACACAATTATGAATAGCTTTTTGCGGTAATGGTTCGGCTAATCTCACCCATCCTATCTTTGGCAATTTAATCTTTTTGCCATCATTCGATATCCCAGGATTCGCTTTAGTTCCTCGCTCCAAATAGAAAGAGTCATGCGATTTACCTTTATTTTTGAAATTAGGTTGGGCAGACACCTTTTTAAAACATCTATCCCAAGCTTTACGGACTTCAGCTAGTGCTTGTTGAGGACTAGCTTTAGAAGATTCGTAATACCAGGGATTCTCAGTTTTGACCTCAGCTACTAACTTTTTGTGAAGATCGATAGCCGATGGAATCTTGACAGAATCGTCTGTTTTGCGGGGAGCATCCCAATCATGCGATTGGTACATTCGTATAGTGCAATAAAAGACATACTCAGTCAGAATAAGAAGGCTATAGAGTATTCCATCTGATGACATCTAAAGAAAAGTACGAACTGAAGAAATATCTTCAAGCCGCA
>JAJAZF010000419.1 GCA_026785875.1 Chamaesiphon sp.
CCTGATGCTATTCTGGACAATTCATAAATTGCCCCGAATAGCGACAGAGGTGTGAGTTATTCAATCCACGTTCCGAAGATCGATCTAAACTTTCAACTTTTAATTAGTCAGCGTCACGGTGTAAGCATCACTAATTCCCGTAACTTGTTTGATTTCTGCTAGAATACCATCGGGTAATGGATCGTCGAGACTCAGTACCATGACAGCATCACCACGGACGATTTTGCGTCCAACCTGCATACTAGCAATATTGACATTGAATTTACCCAGGAGCGAACCAATAATCCCAATAATTCCTGGGACATCTTTATGCACCGTGAATAACATATTTTGAGTGGGTACGACATTGACAGGAAAATCATCAACGCTAGTAATTCGCATCTCAGCATCACCCAACAGCGCACCTGTAACTGAATGTTTACCCAAAGAACCTTTGGCAATTAGCTTGAGTGTCGCCGCATAATCGCGAACTGAAGCGTCGCGAGTTTCCGAGACGTGAATGCCCCTTTCCTTAGCTTCGATCCCGGCGTTGACATAGTTGACTCGTTCTCGCAGTGCGGGAGAGAGTAAGCCTTTGAGCGCGGCGGTAATAATTGGTTTGGTTTGTTGTTCGGCAAGATCTCCATATAGACATACTTGGAGATCGTTAATACGTCCGCCAGCTAGTTGACTGACCATATTGCCGAGGGTTTCGGCAAGTTGGAGATATGGTTTGAGCTGCTGGAGTGCGTCAGGGTGTAAGCCAGGAATATTCACCGCAGAGCGAGCTGGTAGCCCTAACAGCACGTCCCGAATCTGTTCGGCAACATCGATCGCGACATTGACTTGGGCTTCGGCTGTGGATGCTCCTAAGTGGGGAGTGAGGACGATTTCTTTGCCTAATGAGCGTAAGTCTGATTCGCCGAGTGGTTCGATCGCAAATACATCGATCGCGGCTCCAGCAATTGTACCCGCACGGAGCGCGATCGCCAAAGCAGCTTCATCGATAATTCCGCCCCGCGCACAGTTAATAATCCGCGCCTGGGGTTTCATCTTCGCCAATGTTTCGGCGTTAATTAGGTTGGTTGTCTCTGGAGTTTTGGGAATATGTAGTGTGATATAGTCTGACTCGCGGAAAATAGTATCCAAATCTACCAATCGACAACCCAATTGCTCGGCGCGTTCTGCCGAAATAAACGGATCGTAGGCGAGTAACTTCATCCCCATCGCTTTGGCAACCGTCGCCACATGAGAACCAATTTTACCCAAACCTACGACACCGAGAGTTTTCTTATAGACTTCAGTGCCGACAAACTGCTTGCGGTTCCACTGTCCGCTTTTCATCGACTGATTGGCTTCGGGGATGTAGCGAGACATCGAGAGCATCATCGCGAGTGCGTGTTCGGCGGCCGCGATCGTGTTACCTTCGGGGGAGTTGACTACCACGATCCCTCTGCGGGTAGCTGCGGGGACATCGACATTATCTACCCCAACACCTGCACGACCGATAATCTTGAGATTGGTAGCAGCTTCAATAATTTCTTTAGTGACACGGGTTTCCGATCGAATCATAATCGCATCGTAGTCGCCGATAATCTGCGCCAATTCTGCTGGCGGTAAGCCAATTTTAACATCTACAGTAGCGACTTGCGAGAGGATATCAATCCCCGCTTGGTCGATGGGATCGGAAACAAGAACTTTAGACACGATCGGTTTTGTTGGATAAAGGTCAACGCAATAGCACATTTTAACCGGATTAGCTGTCCAACGGGGCGATCCTCTGTGCAATTTTATAATTTATGCGGTGGGAGCCGATTGAATATCCAACTTCGCAGCGATCGCCATAATTCAAATTAAACATAAAGCTTTTATAATTAAATCATTATGAATAATAATTATCTAGTCGCGGTATTATCCGATCGAATTCAAGCAGAATCAGCATATACGCTATTGGAAAAGCAAGGCTTACCTCTGAGCAAAGTTACCATTCTCGGTCGTGGTTACAAAAGTATTGATGAATTTGGACTGATCGATCCCAATGAAGTAGCACAGAAACAAGCTAAATTGATGGCAACTTGGCTGGTTCCATTTGGCTTTGTGGGTGGAGCTGTCTTTAGCACCCTCACAAATTTACAAACATTTGCTTGGGCGGGAGAAATCGGCGACCATATCATCAGCGGCTTACTCGGATCGATCGGTGGGGCGATGGGTAGTGTCTTTATCGGTGGTGGTGGGGGAATCGGCTTTGGTACTGCCGATTCTGTGCCATATCGCAACCGCATCAATGCAGGTAAATATCTAATTGTTGTCCAAGGTTCCCAACTACTCCTACAACAAGCGACAACAATATTGCGTAAATGCGACCCAGAAAAAATCCAAGTCTATACTGATATGTATCAATAGCTAGACAACCGTTCCGATCTAAAAAATTACAGTGGTTTAATTCCCACTCATAAAAACTTAACTGTCAACACTTCGACTACGCTCAATGCGAGCTGTCAACTGATAAAATGCTCCCAAGAGAAGAATTATTAAAACGTGTCGTTGAAAATCGTGAGATCGTAGCACGAGCGATCGATCTAGCCGAACAAGCAATTAAGACTTGGGAAGTAGTCGAGACAGACTTTCTATCCCCACCAGAAATCGCCGAAATAAAAGGAGTATTTAGCCGTCTCTCCGATATCGAATTAATTGCTACAGGCGGGTATCCACAAGCCGAGAGACAAAGGTTGGGGTTCTGTCGGAGTGAATTACCATTTGAACCCAGTCAAGTGCCTTTAGCCGCCGTCCAGATCGCTGGGAATTTTCTCTTCGATCCGCCCACTCATCGAGACTTTTTAGGTTCGATGTTGGGTTGTGGCATCGTCCGTGACAAAACAGGTGATATTATCGTCTTAGGCGAACAAGGTGCCCAAGCAATCGTTGCACCGGAATTGGTCGAGTTTTTAGAAACTCATTTAACTCAAGTTCGATCGGTACCTGTAAAGACTCGACGGATAGAATTAAGTGAATTAAAGATTCGCGAACCCAAGAAAAAAGAAATGGTGACGACTGAAGCTTCCCTGAGGCTGGATGCGATCGCCTCGGCTGGATTTGGGATGTCTCGTAGTAAAATGGTAGATCTGATTTCCAGTGGGGATGTCCGCGTAAATTGGAAAGACATCGCTCAATCCTCTCATGCACTCAAAGCCGGAGATTTAATTGCTATTCGTGGTAAAGGTAGACTAGAAGTTGGCGAAATTACCATCACTAAAAAGGAACGCTACCGCATTAATCTAACTAGATTTATGTAATTTAGACATAATATCTGTGCGATGAAGCATAGATGGATGCAACATTCATCACATATCCAAAATCTAAAGCCTAAAGCCTAAAACCTAACTACCATGCAAGTCCAATTTCGTGAGTTCAGTCAATTCGATGTTTGGTTTTGGTTGGAGTTCAACAATGTACCTTCAGAACAAGAGAAGAAATTAGTTGAGGAAGTTTTTTCCTCATGGTTTTTCTTGGGTAAATTGGGTGGCTTTAATGCCGAAAATAGTCAGGTTCAAGAAACAGGCTTAGATCTGAGTTATATGGATTATGACAATGATGCTGCTGATAGCACGATGATGTCCCTGATGCACAATATGGGCGACTTTGAATATGAAGGAAACTGGGCGCGGTGTTGGATGGATTTGGGAACTAGTGATGCGATCGCGATCGATATTCTGATCAATTCACTATCCCAGTTGAGTAAAGAATACGTCGAAATCGTCCAGTTATTTATCGGTGGTGAGAACGAAGAATGGGAAATCGATCCTAGTTATAAAGAGTCATTGTTTCAGGACATTAATTAAGAATTGATGCTGTTCCACGACTGCGCCAATCCGATCGCATCTGCTAAATTATCGTACCCGATTTACTGCTGCTGACAGACGATCGATCGCTTATCAAAAATTCGATCGGATTATCATAAAGCTCCTCAAATTGGGAGTATCCCACTTTTTACCCCTCACCCTAAATCCCTCTCCCTCAGGGAGAGGGACTTTGAATCCGGCTCCCTTCTCCCTCAGGGAGAAGCGGTGCGCCATACGTAGGGTTTCCCGTTCGCGCAGCGTCTCGCAGAGAGGGTTTAGCGGCGTTTTTATTCGGGGGTTCCCCCCGAATAAAAAAACGACAAGACAGCGCAACAAGACAGGGCTGGGGATGAGGGCGGTTCCTATCATCGCAAAAGCTAGAGCTAAACCGGATCGAGTGGTTCGCAAAATCGGTTGATTCCAGCTTCGTGAGCGTATAATAGTACAGGTAAAATCAACAGCTTTGGGCAAATTTTAATCTGTAAAAAGTGTTGGTATAATGGCAAGAAATTACCATCGATCATGTCATTACGAAATTCCGATCGACAGACTGCTACACGGCATTTTTTCGCCAATCCTGGCAACCATTCACTATTATCAATCTCTGGTTGTTGTCCGACACGAATCGCCAAAGCCATTGCAGCATCTTCGAGATTGCCTTCACAATCAGCAATAGTTTCCAACGAGACAATCGCATCTGGAACCTGTGCAAATTGAATTTGCAATTCCTCGATGATTTGGAGATCTATCATATTAATTTATAATGCGGTGAAGTTTGCACTGTGGCAACTTTAATACTGTTGTAAACCTAGAATTTATTAATGAATTGAAGATCGA
>JAJAZF010000420.1 GCA_026785875.1 Chamaesiphon sp.
GGTGGCATTGTCGGGATTATTACCTATTGGAATAAGCTCAAACGCTTACATTGGAATGTTAGCTTCACTATCTATTTATATATTTTTCTAGTATTAATTCTGCGTAATCCCTATAATATTTTAACTGCTATACCCGATCGACAGTTGGCGATAGTTGACTGGCGATCGATATTAAATAGTCTGTGGGTGGGTGTTGGCATCTTTACTGTCGGAATGTTATTAGAAATTTTAATTTTCCATTTACGTCAGTTCAAAATCTGGGCGTGGTGGGCGGCTTTATCAATCTCAATCTTATATGTGTGTAGCATTATTTTCTTTTTCTCGGGCACATTAGGGATCTGGAGCTTACTCGATCCCGACACCAAACAAATATTTAAACGTCGTCTCCGCTCTCTCCCAAATTAATTAACTTTGTAGACTTTGTAAAAGGGAGTATCCCACTTTTTAACCCTCACCCTAAATCCCTCTCCCTCAGGGAGAGGGACTTTGAATCCGGCTCCCTTCTCCCTGAGGGAGAAGGGCTGGGGATGAGGGCAGTTAACCTCCGCAAGAAAAAGTGGGATGCTCCCTTTGTAGAATGCGTCGTGCTGTCGCTAACACATCCTACGTGGATTTTGGATTCTATTTAATCTGCGTTCATTAAGGCTCGATTCAATTTCGCCGATCTGGATGCAATCAACATATAGGTCGATCGTCAATTTCAGTTAAAATTGAGACTGTCGCTTCATCCTCCGATCCCTTTGAATATTTCATCTCCCCAGCCTAGCCTCAAGATTCTGATCCTCTCTACTCCAGTTGGTGCGCTGGGTTCCGGCTTGGGGGGTGGTGTAGAATTAACGATCGCCAATCTCGCCCGCGAACTGCAATCGCGAGGACATCGGATCGATATCATTGCGCCGATGGGTTCTGATTTAGGGGATCTATCGATGATTCAAATCCCTGGAGAACTCCAGCTTACCGCCCAAACTCAGGAAAATGCTGCATCGATTGTCATGCCTGGAAATCCAGTTTTAGCCAATATGTGGGCAAAAGCAAGAGCGATCCAAGCCGATTATGACATTATTTTTAACACTGCCTTTGATTGGCTGCCATTTTATCTCACGCCTTTTTTCGATCTACCGATCGCGCATTTCGTCAGTATGGGTTCGCAAATAGCCGCGATCGATGCAGCGATCGAAGGTGTCGCGATCGATTTTCCAGGTACGATTGGCGTATGTACGCGTACTCAAGCTGAGACTTTTAGTTTTGCCGATCTCTGTTGCGTGGTGGGTGGTAGTGGTGTCGATCCGGCTGTCTATCAATACTGCGACACTCCAGCAGACGCTCTAGCCTGGTTGGGACGGATTTCACCAGAGAAAGCTCTCGAAGATGCTGTCGCCGCAGCCGAGCGGACTGGTATCAAACTCAAAATCATGGGCAAAATTCAGGATCTCGCCTACTGGGAAAAAATCCAATGCGATTATCCTCATGCTCCGATTGAATATCTCGGCTTTCTGCCTACTCATGAACTACAACAAGCCCTCCGTAATTGTCGGGGGATGTTAATGACTCCGCGCTGGATCGAAGCCTTTGGAAATGTGGCAATCGAAGCTCTCGCTTGTGGTGTCCCAGTCATCGCTTATCGGCGCGGGGGACCTGCTGAAATCATCACCGATGGTAAAACAGGGTTTCTGGTCGAACCGGACAGTGTAGAAGGCTTAGTCGTAGCGATCGATCGGTTAGATGAGATCGATCGATCTGACTGTCGCCATGCAGCCGAAACAGTTTTCTCTCAAGCAGCCTGGGGAAACGTGATAGAAAGTTGGTTTTATCGGCTGGTTGGTTAAGCGTAAACATTTGGGTACCCATGAAGGGCACCCCTACAAGCTATCTGTAGGGGTGCCCTTTATGGGTACCCTCGGATTTTTGCATTAATACTTTAAATTACCTCGATCTCATCTTCCCGCATGTGTGCCCGGAGCTTGTCATTGTCGAACTTAACAACGAGGGGAAAATTGGCACTGACAGGGCGACCTTTCCATTCAGTGGCAATTTTATCAATGATGCCCTCTTGGTTGATAATATCGACAGCTTGACCGCGATTTTTAGGGTGATGATAAATAACTACGGATGTACTGACACGAACGCGATCGCCTACTTGCATGTTCTTAAAATACCTATGTTTTCGATTGCCGAAATTTATCTAATAGCTTTCTATTCTCTCATGGTTTAGCACACGGCTGTCTGAACTGTGATTAGAATTATTAGAATATGGACTACGATCGATTCTAGTAAAGAATCATAGCTTATCATTTAATCCAAAAAATCACAGTTCAAACGTTATATTTTCACCCTAATACTTGGCAATTCCCTCTTCTCGCGCCGCCTTCTGTACAGCAGAAGCAACAGCAGTAGCCACGCGCTTGTCAAACACCGAAGGAACGATATATTCGCGGCTGAGTTCGTTGGGGTTAATTAGAGATGCGATCGCTTTGGCGGCTTCGAGACACATATTGATGGTAATCTGATTGGCACGACAATCGATCGCGCCGCGAAATACGCCAGGGAATGCTAAGACGTTATTAATCTGATTGGGATAATCGCTGCGTCCGGTTGCCATTACAGCTACATCATTACTGATTAATTCTGGTTGGATTTCAGGAATTGGATTAGCCATTGCAAACACGATCGCATCTTTTGCCATCGACTTCACCATCTCAACACTGACGACTCCTGGTGCGCTGACTCCGAGGAACACATCCGCACCCACCATCGCATCAGCGAGAGTACCAGTTTGCTCGACAGCAAATTCCAGCTTTTCAGGATTCAAATCGGTGCGACTATTCGAGATAATCCCTTTAGAGTCGCAGATACAGATATGTTCCACGCCAGCGGTGGTAAATAATTTGGCGATCGCAATCCCAGCAGCACCCGCACCGTTAATGGTAACTTTGACAGTATTCAGGGATTTTTTAACCAGTTTGAGCGAGTTCATTAGAGCCGCGAGGGTGACGATCGCGGTACCATGTTGATCGTCATGAAATACGGGAATATCCAGTTCTGCCCGCAACCGCGCTTCAATCTCAAAACAACGTGGTGCGGCGATATCTTCGAGATTGATGCCCCCAAAGACAGGCGCGAGATGTTTGACAGTTTTGATGATTTCTTCGGTATCTTGGGTATCCAGACAGATTGGGAAGGCATCGAGTCCAGCAAATTCTTTAAATAACATCGCCTTCCCTTCCATTACTGGCATCGAAGCGGCGGCACCCAGATTGCCCAATCCTAACACCGCACTACCGTCCGTGACGATCGCGACCGTATTACACTTAATAGTTAGCTCATAAACTCGTTCGGGTTCATTGGCAATCGCCATACAAACACGTCCCACCCCTGGCGTATATGCCATCGCCAAATCCGACTGACGGGTGAGCGGAATCTTGCTCTCCATCCGAATTTTACCACCACGATGGAGCTGCATCGTCCGATCGAATGTACTCGTCAGCCGTACTTCAGGAATCGACTTAACTACCTCGACAATTTGGTCGCCATGTTCGGTACTTGTAGCATCCACAGTGACATCGATTTGGGACAAGATCCGAGTCTGCTCGGTAATATCGAGGGAACTGATATTCCCACCGACAGAAGCGATACCCTGAGCGATACTCGCCAGCATACCCGATCGATTGGGCACTTCCAAGTGCATGGAAATACTAAAGGAAGAAGTAGGATTTAAATTTACCATCTCAGTTTTTGAAGCGTCCACAACTAGCAGCCTTAATTATAGAGGTTCGCGTGATAGACTCGATCGGGAAGAATCGAATTACATATATCCCAAGCTCCTAGGAGGACGAGATTTATCAGATCGAGATACAATAGACGTAAATTGGTTGTTATTGAGTGTCTAGCTATGAATATCAATTCTCCTACACCATCAACTCAGCATTTCTTGCGCTACAGCCCAGAGCAATTTGCCGAAAAAGGTACTCAAATTTACCAACAGACTGTTTTACCGACACTGGGCATAGAGGCTGATGGTAAAATTGTCGCCCTCGATATTGAAACAGGCGAATTTGAACTAGCTGACACCACCCTCGCTGCTGCGGCTAAAATGTTTGAGCGGTTGCCCGCAGCCCAGCTCTGGTTTGAACGAGTTGGTGCCCAGGGCGTTCACCGATTCAACTCTGTGTATCCAGCTTAACAAGTATGATGTTTGGACGAGTCAATCAACAGCGAGAAGCGATTCTCAAGTTGGTAATTATCGGTGATGGAAATAGCAAGATTGCTGTCGATGCCGTTATCGATACAGGATTCAATGGCGATCTAATTTTACCGATTGAGATTGTGTCTGAGCTGGGACTTGTTCCCCAGGGCTATCAAAAAGCCACTTTGGGCGATGGTACTATTTCTCAATTTCGTGTTTATGCGACAACCGTAATTTGGGACGGAGATCGCAGACTGGTTGAAGTTAATTCAGCAACTGCTGGCATCCTGATTGGGATGGGTTTGTTGGAAGGCTATAAGCTAGAAGTTAATGCAACTCCGAATGGAGATATCAGCCTTATCAAGTTAGATGAAATCTAATCAGCCTGATGTTACCCGATCGATTGGCAGCTTTAATTAGAGACATAATGTTGTTCTCACCTTTATTCAGTTACAATCGATCGTCTCAATCAAAACCACCGCGCTTCTATATTAGGCTAATTACTGAAACTAGCATTCAGACTCTGTGGATGTCCCCACACAATCTGTTCATGCTTGTAGATAACCATTCCTGGTTTCGCACCCTTAGGTTTATAGACATGCTTAGTTTCTGTATATACCACTGGAACTGCTTGGCTTTGTCTGGCGCGGCTATAGTAAGCCACAGCATTGGCGGTAAATTGTAAATCTGCTTCCTCAGCTACCGCGCCAGGGGTAATTCTTAATAAGCCATGACTACCAGCTATTTCTTGAGCGTGAAACCAAAGATCGTATTCTGTTGCTGTTTTAAAAGTGAGTAGATCGTTCTGACGATTGTTGCGTCCAATTAGTAGTTCAAAGCCGCTGGGAGTTTTCAGAGAGCGGGGTTTAGTTTCGGCTAGTTCGGCTTTGGCGATTCTATCTGCCGCGGGGAAATATCCTGTATCGATTAACTCTTTCTTGATTTCTAATAGAGTTTGGAGCATTTCGCGGACATCATTCTCGCGATCTTCTTCAGTTTGGAGAATACTTGCTTCGACTTGTTCTAAATAGTCGATTTGGGCTTGAACTTCGGCTAGCAAAGGATCGACGGCTAGTTTGGCACGTTTGAGTTTCTGATGACGTTTATAGAGAAATTGGGCATTTTGAATCGCATTCTTTTCGGGTTCGAGTTTGATTTTGACTGGTTCCCCCGTCTCAAAATCATTGAGAATAATTTGTTTCATCCCTGGCTTCCACTCTTGGAGATATGCCATTAATAGATCGGCATTGGTACGATATTCGTCAGCACCTGTAGACTCTTGCAGTTTGGCTTTGAAGGTGTTAGCTTTGACGCGTAATTTAGCTAAGATCGTGCTTAATTTTTGGGTGAGTTGATGCTTGAGTTGGCTGAATGCTTCTCGATCGAGGATCTGAGTATAATAAGTCTCAACTGCTTGGTTTACTGTCGCGACTGGAGTAGCTGGTTTGCTCCATCCCATGACGCTAAAGCCGTTGGTTGTCAGATGAGGATGAAATTTATATCCTTCGACTTGAGTCAGGGTTCTGAGCCAGATTTGCCAGTATTCAAATAACTTTTCCCAGTCTGCGGGAGCTAATGTATCGGTAGTTTGAATGGGATCTAGTCCGGCGGCTGTAATCAACTCATTCATCAGGATCGTACTCAAGCCGCGATAACTTCTGACGAGTCGTTGATTGAGTTGATCGGGAATCAGACTAACACGATCGATCCAGCGATCGATCGGTTCCTCCAAATTTGGCATCGGATCGGTTAATGATGGTGGTACTTCATAAGGTCTGCCAGTTTCGATCGTCCTTACGCTAGACTGTTTATTGCTAACTTGATGCGCGGTGGTGATGATTAAGTTATCGGCATCAGTGAGGGTGAGATTGCTATATTTGCCGATCGGTTCTACATACAGATAATATAAGGCTTCTGCGCCAGGTCTTGAAGCAAATGCGAGTCGCACTAATCTTTCCCAAGGCGAAACGATTTCCATCTCAATCATCGCTAGTCCCCCCAATACAGAGCGCAATTGCTGGCTGAGTGTGAATGTGTCGGGAATCCGTGGTGGGGGGTCTGTCAGGACGATTCGGGCGGCTTGAGGATGCCAGGAGATGGCAATCCAGCCGCGTTTGTCTAGGGTACGTAAGCTGAGTGCGAGGGTGTAGCGATCGCGTTGATATACCGTTTCGACTCGTGCAGGTATCCAATCTGGTTGTAACTCCCGTACCGCCGCCGTCAATGTCGTGAAGTCAACCTGTTGCATCTGAAATGTTGGTGATTATGTTGCGGCTAGTTGTGATAAGCCTTATATTTTAGGCTTTATGTTTTATGTTTTAGGCTTTAGGGTTTAGGCTTTAGGCTTTAGGAAATAAGCATCCTGTTAATTCCCTAACACTTAATACCTCAATCCTCATTAAACGTAAATATTTACTAAATAGATATTGCCCGAAACGTAGACGGTGGGCACTGCCCACCATACTTAGAGATAGCTTAGTCTGCGTAGGCAGACTTTGCAGCCCCAGCGACGACTTCAGTCGTTGTTTATTCAGCCAACCAAGGTGCTAAGGTAGGTGTCCAATTAACTAATTCTTCCTCCTTAAACCATAACGCAATCTCGCTGTGAGCGGTTTCAACTGCGTCAGAACCATGAATGAGATTCCGACCGATGTTGATACCTAGATCGCCACGAATGGTACCTGGAGGGGACACTAGTGGGTTAGTTGTACCGATCGCGAGTCGGGATGCAGCTACCACGCCATCGCCTTGCCACACCATTGCTACTACTGGCCCAGAAGTCATAAAATCAACTAAACCACCAAAGAAAGGTCTTTCTTTGTGGACTGCATAATGTTGTTCGGCTAGTTCGCGGCTGGGGTGTAATAGTTTTAAGGCGACGAGGGTAAAGCCTTTAGTTTCTAAACGACGAATGATTTCGCCAACTAAGCCACGTTGAACGCCGTCGGGTTTGATTGCGAGAAATGTCCGTTCCACCGTGAACTCCTGAAATATAGATAGACTTGCCAATCGCCTATTATAGTTCTATTCGTGTTCCTTTAGGTGATGGAATCTAAGCTTTAGATGTTCGGATAAATATGCTTAGATCCCGATTCTATTCCCTTTACACTCGATCCCGATCGAACATGATTAACTATGGTGTATGTATTAGTTCCTTTGTCAAGCATGTACCATCTGACCCAGCGATCGTGTTAGTCTCTTCAGGTTGATTTATGCTCGCATTATTATTTAGCCCGTCTCAAGGTATTCTAACTCTGAGGGGATCGGGAATAGTATCAGTAGAATAACGCGATCGATAATTAATTATTTTTTTGATCCTTCGATCGATAGTCGATTATTTTCTACCTCGATCCGATTGACTGAGAAATTTTGTTGCTGAATTTGGAGATCGATCGTCTGTTGAATTTTTGCTGGGGATACTCCCAGATTTTCAGCAAGTTGAGCGATCGTAAAGTTCATATTCCCGATCTTGATTTGAGTGTCTGGAGCGAATTTAACTCGATCTCCCTCAATCGTTGGTTTGCCGACAATTCCAACATAGACATTCTGACCTTTCAAAAATGTTAATTTGTTAGTTAGCTTACTTAATGCAGCCGTTTGACTTCCTGGTTTGCCGTTGCGGGCTAGTTGGTCTAAATTAACCATCGCACCTGTATAGATTTTTCCATCTCTAATATTAGTTTTGATACCTGCGATCCCAACTGGAACTTGCTTGGTTGATTGGGATGTCGCAAGTTTAGCTACTACTAAATTATTAATGTCCTTATTGCTAAGTTTAACACTCACTTTTTGTCCCGATTGAGCACGATCGATCGGTGCTGTGATTTTTTGTTTACTGACAGCCGCTCTTTCAGTAATTTGACTTTGCTGCAATGGTAGAGATTGACTATCAATTTTATCCTCGACACTGGCTTTAGTGTACTCATCGGGTACTTTAATTGCTTCTTGCCATACATAATAAGCCCCACCAATAGCACCGATCGAAATCACACCGAGTAACTTAATTAGAAATTTCTGCATCTTTTAAAAACTAATCCTTTTAACTCAAACAAAAAATGTTATTATAATACCATATGGTCTCAAAGCTAGAGATATTCTGACTATTTGAATTAGGTATTTTGCATAGAGTATGACAATCTGGGGAAATCTGATAGCGATCGCCATTATGGTGTTCGGATTATGGCTCAACAATACCTGGATTGCCGCAGCCGGATGTGCGTTCGCACTAGTATTATCGCTCCCAATTATCTATCGAGGCGTTCGCCAAGAACTGCTGGATTCGTTGTCGCCAGCACAACGATTGCAATTAATCGCAACGATTACCGTACTGATTGCCCTGGTTGGTTTACTCCAGATTCTGGAATTTTTTGATTATGTCAGCAGTTTTTCCGATCGGATTGATTGGAATGCTGTTGGGGCATCGGGCGAGTGGGGCGGGGCATTCGGTCAGATTTTGATTGCTATCCTAGCAGTATATATTGCTTGGCGACAGTATATTATCTCTCGCGATCTGACGATCGAGCAAAACCGTCTCACTACCCAACAAAATATCCTCACTCAACAACAGACGATCGATGCTTATTTTCAAGGTATTTCCGATCTAGTCTTAGATGATGATGGTTTCCTCGAAGATTGGCCGCAAGAACAAGCCTTTGCCGCAGGGCGAACCGCCGCATTACTCGGTAGTATCGACGCAGCAGGTAAAGCCAAAGTACTGCGATTCCTGTCCCAGTCTAAACTCCTAACGCCGCTCAGACGCGATCGCAGGCTCGGTCGGGCAATTTTGGATGGAGATGGTGGTTATGATGAAGATCGACTGCATGGAGTCAGGGTGATCGATCTGGGGGTGATGTTGGCAGGTGCCGATGTTTCCCAAGCAGATTTACGCTGGACAGATATTAGTGATGCTAACTTGATCCGTGCCAATTTAAGTGGCTGCGACTTAGTGAAAGCAAACTTCTCTCGCACCATCTTATATGAAGCTAAATTATACGGTGCTGATGTCAAAGGTACTCGCTTTTTTTATGGTGATGCCGAACTTGCCAGCCCCCGCAGTCGGAATGAAATCCCAAACTATACGACTGGTGAATTTACAGGTGCAGTGGTAGAAAATGCTGATTTTACCAACGTTCAAGAAATGTCTCAAGAACAACGTACATACTGCTGTAGATGGTGCGGTGAAGCCTCTCGCCAGACTATTCCTGGCGGATGTGAAGGTATTCCTAGTAAGTTGCCACCTAAGCAAAAGTAGTAGTTTAAATAGTTTTCAGGCGATCGCTAACCGAGTCATTCAAAGCTTAATTTATAGTACTTTTCGCTATTGTGAGGTAAGCTAAAACTATTCCCATTCAGCGATCGATCGATCTTCCGATCTACGGATCTGCTGCTGAATATTTTGCCAATCGACGGATTCACTTACTTCATTAATTAATAATTTCCCATCCTGCAAATAGAGTAATCGATCGCTAAATCGTGATGCTAATTCTAACTGATGATTGACAACGATCGTACCCATTTGTTGCGATCGGGCAATATTATTTAATGTATTCAATACTCGTTCGGCAGTGGTAAAATCTAAGTTAGCGGTCGGTTCATCTAGTAGTAGAACTTGAGGCTGCGTAATTACCCCTCTGGCGATCGAGACAATTTGTTTTTGTCCAGCAGATAGTTGTAATTCAGTGCGATCGAACCAAGCTGTGGGAATTTCAAACTGTTCGGTAATTGTGACTATTCGCTGTTTAATCTCTTCTATCCCGATCGATTGTAACTGCAACGGATAAGCCAAAGATTCCCGCACTTTCATACCTAATAGTTTTGGTTCTTGGCTCACCAACATTACTCGCTGTCGCAGAGCAATCGGGGAAATATTTTTGTAGTTATCTCCATTTAGCAATATCTGTCCGCTTGTTGGCTCACTGAGACGATTTAGCAACCGCAATAATGTACTTTTACCCGCACCTGTAATTCCAGTTAGAGCGATAGATTCACCCGTAGCTAGACTAAACGAGATATCTATCAGTAGTGGGCGAGTAAAATTGGGTGGGGTATAGTCGATCGATTCAAGTTGAAGTAGCAATCTAATTGTTTGAAAGATGTTGGCGAGTAATTACTTAGGACTGAGGATGAGGACATTAACCTCCGCTAAAAAAGTGGGATTCTCCCCAATCTTTCTCCCTATTCTTGGGCTATTTGTCCTTTAAATACTAACTCAGCAGGGCCAGTCATGTAGACGCGATTATCTTCAAGCGACCATTCAATTTGGAGACAACCACCAGGTAATTCTACCGTACAACGGCGATCGGATTTGCCTGTCAGGACTCCAGCTACCACCGTCGCACAGGCACCCGTCCCGCAGGCTAGCGTGATACCTGCACCACGTTCCCAGACACGCATTCTGAGATAATCAGGACGAATAACTTGGACGAATTCAGTATTAGTCCGTTGCGGAAAAGCGGGATGATGTTCAAATTTTGGCCCGATAGTTTCCAGGGAAATTGCATTGGCATCTTCCACAAAAGTTATACAGTGTGGATTGCCCATACTGACACAGGTAACGAGCCAGGTGCCATCAACTTCGATCGATCGATCGATTACCTTATCGTCTGCTGTACTCAAGCTAGTCGGGATTTCAGTGGCGAGTAACCGTGGTTCTCCCATATCTACCTGTACATTGCCTTCTACTAATACTTGTGGCGTAATTATGCCAGCCAGGGTATGGATTTGATAAGTGACATCAAGATCTGTCTTCCCCTCCAACTCGGCAATAAATTTTGCCATGCAGCGAATCCCATTCCCGCACATTTCCGGCTCGGAGCCATCGGAATTAAAAATCCGCATTGTATAGTCGGCTCCATTTTGGCTGGGTAGGACGAAAATCACTCCATCAGCACCAATGCCAAAATGTCGATCGCACCAAATAATTGCCTCTTCTGGCTCAATTATCGGCAGATCGCTGTGACGGTTATCAATGAGAATGAAATCGTTGCCCAAGCCTTGATATTTGCTAAATGCGATCGTCATAATAGATGCGGAAATGGGTTTAAAGAGTTCGTTTTTACTACTAGCTTTGGGAAAATTAGACGTAAATAAAAGTTGAATATCGCTCAAAACTAAATTTTAACCAAATTGTTGTTTGGCTCGATCGTAAACTTCGACACTAATTTCGTTTATGCCCTGTTCTTGGGCAAATTTTTCAATTTTCTTCCGAGCCGCAGGTCTTACAAAGAAGGGAATTTCCTTCAGTTTTGCCTCAGCTTCTGCTGTCCAAGAAATATTATTGCTCACAGCGATCGATTCCAAGTTTAAATTAGGGGACAGTTGGTATAAAGTAGTTATCTTGCTGCACTCTTCCTTAGTTAAATTAGTCTAAGGTTGAGAAGATATTAATACATTACCAGCCATTTACAATGGCGGATGGCGACGACTATCCAAGTTTGGTAATGGTGCGCGATTAGATGATGGGGGTAAGTATAATTGCTTGGATTTGCGATCGGCTATAGTTTCAGCTTGCTGGATACACCACCAGCGATAACCGATTGCCATACCAGAAGTTAGTAAACCGAAGATCATTAATGTGCCGACTTCATTGACACCACCGACGACAGCATCAACGGCACCAACAATGATGAGAAAGCTTGATATTGGTTCTTTGCGGTATAGTCTTTTCAAGACGGTGGGGAATATCGCGTTCATTTGTGGGTGGTATGACTAGGATTCAAGATTATGCAGCGATGAGATGCCCTGGATCTACGATCCTATTCTACAATCTCAGTTCATGGAGTCGTTGGCGATACATCTTTGCATTAGATTAGCATTTTGCGTTACGCAACAAGAATCGCCGATGACTAAATTAGTCCATACACTGAGTTGATATCTCATTATGCCCATTTTTAAGGATTAAGGATCGCTAAAATCTCTTGAGGGTTCACTTTAGCTCTTAATTTATCCCAAATCCCATCCAGGCGAGAGGAGTTTTACTTGTAACATATTCAATTATCAATAATGATGCAAAGCCAACCATTGCCGCTCTGCCATTAAATCGCTCTGCAAAGCGATTGAAACCAAATCTAGTGACAACCAATCTGGGCTGGACAGTGGGCTGTATGTTTACCATGATTAAAAATATTACTTATGATTGGGCTATTCAATACCTATTTTACGGTTGTTTGACCCGATCCGCTAGCGGTATTTCACCAACCGATGATTGTGGTGTCGTTTGCAGCGGCTTTGCTAAATCGCTACTTTAACTATGGAAATTGTTAGGTCGATCGATCCAAGCTTGCTTAATCGATCGAGACTTGCTATGATTGCAATTGCCGTCGGGACGTAGCGCAGCTTGGTAGCGCACTACTTTGGGGTAGTAGGGGTCGGAGGTTCAAATCCTCTCGTTCCGATTTTTAACAGCACTGTAATCTTCAGATTACGCAATTAAGCCACTTTCGATACAGCTCGAAGGTGGCTTTGTTATCTAGGGAGTAGAGATAGCAATCTCGGAAATGTAACTCCCCAATTTTTAAAACCTCATCCCTAAAACCTAAAATACCTAACCGCTAAATTATGTCGATCGCGATCGCTGGAGAACGCAGTGGTGTCGGTAAAACCACTGTCACCTTGGCTCTACTTGCTGCCCTACGACGTAGACAGCATACAGTGCAATCTTTTAAGGTTGGGCCTGATTATATCGATCCGATGTTTCACTCTTATGTGACTGGGAAAGCCTGTCGGAATCTCGATCCGATTTTAACTTCAGAAACTTACGTCCAGCAATGTTTCAAGTATCACAGTCACACCGCAGATTGCGCCCTAATTGAAGGGGTGATGGGACTATTTGACGGCGCATCGGGGACGAATGATGCTGGTAGTACGGCTCAGGTTGCCAAACTATTGAATGTTCCAGTGGTCTTAATTCTTAATTGTAGTAGTACGTCTCGATCGATTGCCGCGATCGCACATGGTTATCGGACTTTCGATCCCCAAGTCCAGGTGGCTGGTGTCATCCTCAATCGGGTAGGTAGCGATCGACATCTAGAACTGCTTACTGCTGCCCTCTTACCGCTCGATTTACCTATCCTTGGCGTACTGAGACGGCGTGATGATATTAGCATTCCCGATCGCCATTTAGGGCTGATTCCAGCGGGGGAATTGACTGGCTTGAACGATACACTCGACAGGCTTGCCGATCTTGGGGAAACTTGTTTTGATTGGGAGCGATTATTACCATTGCTTACTACCAAGCCCGTGTTTACCTCCCCAACTCCCCCTTGGAAAGCCCTCTCCCTTTTTCAAGGAGACTGGGGTGGGATAAAGAACTACGCAACTCCGACAATTCGCCTAGCCGTAGCTAAAGATGCCGCATTTAACTTTTACTATGCAGATAATTTAGACTTACTGCGATTAGGTGCCGAATTAGTCGAATGGAGTCCATTGCACGATCGACACTTACCATCAGATATCCAAGGATTATACTTTGGCGGAGGATATCCCGAAGTCTTTGCCGAAACACTCGCCGCCAATCAGTCTGCTAGACAATCAGTAAAAGCAGCAATTACAGCCGGAATGCCGACATATGCCGAGTGTGGAGGATTGATGTATTTGTGCGATCGAATTATTGATTTTAACGAGCGATCTTACCCGATGGTCGGGATTTTTCCAACTACAGCGGTGATGGGTAAACGATTAACTCTCGGTTATCGACAACTTACCGCTTTACAAGATACTTTACTTTTAAATGTGGGCGATCGAGTCTGGGGACATGAGTTTCATCGTTCTACTCTGACTGATTTTCCCCCACAGCCGCTCTGCCATCTTGAGGGTTATGAATCCAAATTAGTTTTTGCACCTGAAGGTTGGAGTAGGTATCAAGTTCAGGCTGCATATACCCATCTACATTTTGGATCTAGACCAGATTTACCGGATCGATTTCTCAACTCCTGTCGTAAATTTGGAAAACTATTTGCATCCCAAACATAATTTTAGCGATCGCTAAATTTATTTGGAGCTGTATCACAAATAATTTTAATATTTACTACTTTAATGCTAAGATGCGGTTACGTCAGGTGCAAGAACTTGACAGATTTTCTAGGTAAATATCTACAAATTAACAAGTTTTCATGATTAAACTAATTCAAACCGCCGTTCTGACTGCTGTAGTCTTTTCCCCACTTACCCTGGTTAGTCTGATTTCATCTGCTGCTGCCCATCACACCTCTGCTCACGTCTCCACTGTAGCAACTGAGATCTCCCAAACCACCAAGAAAAAAACGACCAAAGGTACGATGTCGGGCAAAAAGAAGCCAGCGATGAGTGGTACCAGCAACAAAAAACCAGCATCTAGCAGTACCACCACTTCGCCCGCGACAACTACACCATCTAGTACTACTGCACCAGTTGACTCGACTACCCCAGGGAGTTCGGTTCCAGGCTCCAAAGCTCAACCAAGCGGTTCGGATACCGATAATTCGATCCTAAAACCTAACAACAAAAAGGTTCCTACTTCAGGTACTAATTCACCCACCACTCCTACATCCCTACCTGGTGGTGTTTCCAATCCTGCTGGTAGCGATTCCACCTCGCCTTCTTCACCCACTGGCTCACCTAAATAAGCCATAGCGATCTTTACCGAATTTTGGAAAAAGTAACTAAGTTCGGACTTTAAAAAAGTGTCTCAGTCAAATTGGCTGGGGCACTTTTTAGGTAAATAGACAAGATTCCACGATCGATCGATCTGTTAGCCTCGATCTGTGTGGATAGAATCGTTAGAATAATATTTGATACAAAATATATTTATTACCCCTATCGGTTAGTTACTACCTATGCCACGTCTAGATTCTCTATCCGTTCGGGCAGACGCTACGCAAACA
>JAJAZF010000421.1 GCA_026785875.1 Chamaesiphon sp.
GTTGATAGTTGTACTGGTAAGACAAACCTTTGACGATCGAGTGAGCAATTATGAATTTTTGCCTAACGAGATTGACATTGAGCCAGTGACGACGAGAATTGCGCCGAGTAATCCGAGTGAAGTAATGTGTTCGGGTGTGACTAATCCAGGTGCTAACCAAGCCGTGAGGCTCATCGATACAATTGTGAAAATTGGAGCTAAAGCCAAGATCGCACTGACTCTAGAAGCTTCCAAATGTTGGAGAGATTCCGCAAAGGCTCCATAAGCAATTACTGTATTCAACCCACAGAAAATTAGTGCAATCCACTCGATCGAGTTAAGCTGAAGGAGAGTTTGGGGTTTAGCCATCGTCTGGAATAACAAACCACACGCACCGTAAATCACCCACATGATATGGGTAGAATCTAGTTTGGTTAATAATTGCTTTTGAATCAATGCGTAAATCGCCCAACTGATACCAGCAACGATTAACATGATACTCCCGCTGATGTATCGATTCTCGAAAGGAGAGGCTGCGCCAACGCTATCTGAAGCTAATACTTTTAATTGTTCGTAAAAGAAGCCAATAAATCCAGTAACTAGAACCCCTACTCCCAGCCATTGATAACGAGTATAGCGTTCCTTGAAAATTAATAATCCACCTAAACTTAGAAACACACCTGCTAACTGAATCAAGACTTCAGCATGAGAAGGAGATGTCGCTTTTAGCCCCATCACAAAGAAGATATAATTACCTGTTAAGCCAAGAATCGCGATCGTAAATAGATAAATAGGTACCCTTCTTAATTGAGCAAGCTTGGGTAGATTTCCTTGTTTGGCTAGGTAACAACCTAATAGAATAAATGCAGTAGCAAACCGAAACCAATTAATTGTATATGTATCTAATTTATTTAAAACAATTGCTAGCGCAACTGGTACCAATCCCCATAAAACAACAGTAATCAGTGATAATCCCAATCCCAACCGCCAGTTACCCGTTGTCCGATGAAGTTCCATTGATTCAGTTATGATTAATATCGTAGGGTGTGTTATCTGTGATAACGCGCCGTCAAGCTCAAATATTCTAGAGCTTAGATCCTAACACTTATTAGATAATGATGAACGATCGATCGAGGGATGAAAATTACCAAGGAAAGCCCCACTAATGGATAATAATTTAGAGTTAGTTCGAGTCATCCACGATCGCATCAATAATTCCTCGCAGCAGCGGATTACTTTTGCTGACTACATGGAGTCGGTATTATATCATCCTCAGTATGGTTATTATGCCAGCACCGCCGAACGAATTAGTGAAAGCGGTGACTTTTTGACATCGCCTCATTTAGCCGATGACTTTGGGGAGATGCTGACAATTCAGTTATACCAAATCTGGCAGATATTAGGGGAACCACAGCTATTTAGGATAGTTGAAATGGGTGCTGGGCGAGGGGTACTAGCTGCTCAAATTCTGGAATATTCAAGTCGATCGTATCCTGAATTCTTTCGGTCGATCGATTACATAATTATTGAAGCCGCGCCAGCAATGATTATAGCACAGCAGAGCGGATTAAAAGATTTACCCGTGCGCTGGTGCGAATGGACAGAAATACCCGATCGATCGATCGTCGGGTGCTTTTTATCTAACGAACTGATCGACGCTTTTGGAGTACATCAAGTCGTAGTTGTAGAGGATAAACTGCAAGAAGTTTATGTAACTATTGGCGATAAAGATAGAGGATTTAATGAAACAATCGACGAACTATCTACAGATAGATTAGAGACATACTGGCAACTCAATCAGATTAACTTACTGAGTGGGAAATATCTAGATGGATATCGGACAGAAGTAAATTTAGCAGCATTGAGATGGTTGGAACAGGTTTTTAAAAAATTGCAACGGGGCTATATTATCTCGATCGATTATGGCTATACAGCCGAGCGGTATTACAATCCCATGCGCGCTCAGGGTACTTTACAGTGCTACTATCAACACGCTTATCATAACGATCCATACATTAATATCGGCAATCAAGATCTTACCGCTCATGTAGATTTTACCGCACTTCAAAATCAAGGTGAGTTATTAGGATTGCAAACAGTTGGATTTATTCAGCAAGGGATGTTTTTGATGGCGTTAGGTTTAGGGGAGAGAATTACAGCAATTTCCAGTAGTGGTGGCGATATTCAATCATTACTCCACCGTCGTCAAAACTTACACCAATTAATCGATCCGATGGGGTTGGGTAAGTTTGGGGTGTTGATTCAGAGTCGGGGATTAACGCCTAAAGAACAGGATGTGTTGTTGGTGGGTTTGTCGATCGGTTAATCTGTCAATAATATTTTAAGTCACTACTATGTCTAATCCCGATCCCTTCAGATGAATAGCTATACGTTCACCTATTCAATCTATCAACGTCCATTTCGACAGCCACTGAAAACTAGTCATGGCGTGTGGCAAGTTAGAGCAGGGATAATTATTCAACTTACAGATAATCTCGGCAGATCCCATCAGGGAGAAATTGCGCCGATCCCGTGGTTTGGTTCGGAATCGATCGAACAGGCAATATTATGGTGTCAACAGCTCAGTGGCGATCGGATTACTAGTGCCCAAATTTATCAAATTCCCGATAATTTACCCGCCTGTCAATTTGGGTTTGGGAGTGCTTTAACAGCTTTTACTTCCGATCGATCTAAGAGCATCCAAACCGCTCTAGATATTAGCGCACTGTTACCTTCAGGTGCCGCTGCAATCGAGCGGTTGCCAGCCTTATCTACCCAGGGATACTCTACCTTCAAATGGAAGATTGGAGTACTACCGATCGCCCAGGAGGTGGCAATCTGGACACAATTAATGACAGTTCTGCCTGCCGATGCCAAGCTCCGGCTCGATGCGAATGGGGGGTTAACTTATCGAGAAGCCGAGCAGTGGTTAGAACTTTGCGATCGAGAGTCGCGAATCGAGTTCATCGAGCAACCTTTAGCACCGGATAAAATCTCACAAATAAGGGAATTAGCTCAACTACATAATACCCCGATCGCGCTGGATGAATCTGTTGCTACATTCGATCGAATTCAATCTGTTTCTGCCGACGGTTGGCGCGGTATTTATGTTGTCAAGCCTGGAATTGCTGGGTTTCCGTGGCGATTGGCAGAATTTATAACTCAATATCAGCTCGATGTGGTTTTCTCATCAGTGATGGAAACTAATGTGGGTAGAGATGCCGCTTTTCAACTAGCATCAAGCTTGCAGCTAAATCGGAGTATGGGTTTTGGCATAGATGAGTGGTTTAGCGATCTGTGAAATCTATTTGCGCAAGGAGCGGAGATTAAATTAATTGATAATTCTTTGCCCTTCTCTGGGGATTGTATAATCTCGATCTAGTGAAAACTTTATTTAGGATGGCGATCGAGAGTATTCGGTGGGAGATTGGGCATACTTGAAGTAGTGATACAGATACTATCTGGCGATCGCTTCAACCGCTCATCTTTTCTAAAAGCTGTTAATGTTTGCGGAAAATACGTAGAGGCACTGTAGCTTAACTATGATAGCTATTGTAAGTAGTTACTACATAGCTCTAAACTAGAAATATATGTCTAAGGTTTTAATTGCTGCTGGAATAATCGGGTGGAGCGCAATCGCTCTATCGATAAGTAGTTGCAGATCTAATTCCAACTTTACATCGAATTCTCAAAATACTACAGACAATTTGGCTCCATCGCCGATGGCACTCGTCGAGCAGAGATCTCCTCTAGATAACCGCTCTCGATCGACTCCAGCTCCAGCCAACGCTCAATTTGTCAAAGTTGTAGTGGCATCCCAAAATCCAGTTCCAGTACCTGATGTTAACCCACTCAACTCGATCGCACTTGTCGCTCGACAAACTGCTGCTAATCCTTCAAGATCGAATTCTGCTTCCCTAACAAACCCAGCAGATAATTATAGTAATGTGCAGTTAGAATTAAATAATATTTCTACTCAGCCTAAAAAATACCTAACTAATAACACGACTGGATCGATTACTACTTGTAAAGCTTTTCCCTGTTTAATATTGAGTCAAGATCCCAGTTATCCTCACAATAGATTTAACAATCCCATCTACAAATTGTCAGCCTATCGTAACAAGACAGCACGGGTATTTCAATTCAATGCTGTGACTGGTAGAGGATTTTCTCAAGCTAGAAATCGCTATCAAAGCAATACAGAAGCTCCATTACCAGATGGATCTTATTCAGTAGCGTCTAGAGTAGTTGCTGGCACTATTCGGGAAGTTGGCGGTACGATGGTACCGATTTTTCCCAAATCTGGCTTCAATCCACGGATGAGAAGAACTGCGCTAGGTATTCATTGGGACCCTAGTTTTGATAAAGATGAAAAAGAAGATGGAACATCTGGTTGTATTGGGCTTACAAATAAAAATGACTATCGTCGAGTTAGGGACTTTGTTTTCAAATATCATCCGCGATCGATCGAGGTACAAATTACTCGATCGATTTAGTAGATAGGCTCGATCGTAATTCAGTTAAAAAAGTTAATCAAAAAAATCATGAAACTTCAAATCATCACTAAAGCAATCTGTTTGGCGACGTTGACATGCTGGTTGCCGATTGCTCCTGGATTTGCCCAAAGTGGCCCTGGTGGCTATGGAAATGTCAGTAGAGTCTACAGTTGTAGCCGCGATGGCGATACGATTAATCTTCGTAGTCGTGCGGGACAGCAATACAGGGTAATAACTGAGATTCCATCCGGTAAGCCAGTAGTTTTAATCGGCAACACCAGAGTTGTTGGTAACTTTACCTGGCAAAAGGTGAATTTCTATGGTGCAGTTGGTTGGGTTAGAGGTGATTTTTTATGCAACTAATTATGTAAAGCTAGATTCCCGACTGATTCAATCAGTCGGGAATCTGCTTGTTTAGTTAAACGGTAATTAGAGATGCAATTGGATCGGGAATAGTCGCCGATGGAGCTTGAAATTCACCTGTAGCTACAAACTCTAAGCGGAGTTTCAACCA
>JAJAZF010000422.1 GCA_026785875.1 Chamaesiphon sp.
GAACCTGATGTCAGCCAATCTGGATATCGCGCAATATCTCCAGCAGCATACACACCTTCTGCCGCGCACAGATATTCATCGACGAGGATACTCCGATCTTGGGGATCTAGATCGATACCAGTGATAAAATCAGTCACAGGTTTTACCCCAATTCCAACTACTACCAGATCGGCAGACAAGCGATCTCCATTATCGAGAACAACGGTTGCAACTGTACCTTCACCTTCTAATTGCGCCACTTTTCGACCCATTCTAAATGTGACACCTTGCTCCTGATGAACTTGCTCAAAAAGATGTCCGATTTCTACACCTAAACTCTTTTCAAACGGGAAAGAAGCTCGGGAAACAATTGTTACTTTTACGCCCTTTTGAGTAAGTCCGGCGGCGATTTCCATCCCGATGAAACTAGAGCCGATAACTACTGCTCGATCGGTATTTTTTGCCAATTCCAGCAGGCTATCGGCATCGGCAAAACTCCGCAGCGTCAAGATATTTTGTAAGTCCGCGCCTGGAACTTCCAACTGAATCGGTTGGGTACCAGTGGCAATGAGTAGCGAATCATAAACAAGCGTTTCTCCAGTTTGAAATGTAATTGTTTTCGTATTGAGATCGGCATTCTCAACGGTGCGATCGAGCCATACTTCAATCTGATGTCGATCAAAAAATTCCGGCGATCTGAGCATGATGCTCTCTTTTGTCGATTTGCCTGTGAAATAGTTCTTGCTGAGTGTGGTGCGATCGTAAGGTAGTTTATCCTCGCGGGTAATCATCACAATTCGCCCTTTATATCCTGCAACTCTGAGCGTTTCGGCGGCATGAATTCCGGCGGCTCCAGCTCCTAAAATCACAAATGTCCGGTTGTCGATGGCTCGATCGTACTGTGCCATCTCTAAGGTTCTCAGCCCCGATGCCGATTCGGGTACCGTGACGATGACTCGATCGTCTTCAATTCTCACCAGATATCGCGGTAACGAATCTAAACCAGGTGGTTCTTGCAGGTCGCCTGTGGTGATGTCAAAATAAGCATTGTGCCAAGGACACACGATCTGATGTGCGTGGATAACACCATCGACTAACGGTGCTGCGTGGTGAGTACAGTAGGCTCCCAAGGCATAAACTCGATCTTCGCTACGAACCAGCAAAACGTCGGTTTCGCCGACTCTGACTTGACGTTTTTCTCCGTTATGCAACTCGCTAAACTGCGCTACAACTGCTTCTGTATCAGACATAGAAGTGAGGGGATAGGGAATAGGTGTAGATGCTGTCAGTAGCCGCCTAGCGGGGTGTCGTCGCTGGGGTTTGGGTGGAATTAAGCACTGCACCGAGCAGAGCGAACACTTCATCTTTAGTGGCATACCCATCAAATGCTTCAGAGCTAAACGGAATCGTCGCGGTTCGCCGATTTTCGTTATCAGAAATCTGGGTAAAAACCCCGTGCTTGACTCACGGCTTTGCACGAGCAACCGGAGGTTGCCCGTATGCGCTGTGACTTACTACTCGGTTGAGAATACCAATGTCATCAGCATTGAAAGTCAACTTTTTGATACTGATACTAGTCTGAGCCATCAATACTTGGGGAACTGCTGTCAATGCGATTGTCCCCACCATCAGTCCCAATTTCAGTAAATTACGACGTGATGGATAAGTATTTTTTTCCAAAGCCAATCTTGGAAAAGCCATAGTATTTATTGCCAAACATTAATTAAACACTTCTACAGCTTTTGAAGTAAATCACCAACCTCGATTAAGAGATAACAATTTCATATTAACTACATAAGATCGATAAAATTGTCTATCTTTAGAGATAAAATACAGTTGATAACTGATAACACAAATCTCTCTATAGATAGATTTAGTCGATCGACGATCGTGCTGATATTTAGGATGGTATGATAGTTAAGAAAATAATCCGATCGAGTAGTTAACGATAAGGTGCTTCACTTGGGGTTCCCCCAAGGGCACTGGTCGGGGTACCCAACTGGGCGGGTGCCCCGACCAGTGCCCATCAGCACTTTTCGCTATCAACACTTCGACTACGCTCAGTGCAAGCTATCAACTATCAACTATCAACTAATTAACTATGATATTTTAAGATTTGATATGGACATTCTGACGATTTTGCGTCAAGACTACGCTAAGTTCCCGCTCGACCAAAATTATTTGATTTATGCTGAAGATGTATATTTCCAAGACCCACTGACTCAGTTTCGGGGACTCAAACGCTATCGCAAAACTATCGATTTTATCAAAACTTGGTTTCAATCTCCACAGCTTGAATTGGATGAGATCGATCGAGTCGAACAGTTAATTACAACCCGTTGGTCGTTAAGCTGGACTACGCCCTTGCCTTGGCATCCACGGATTGAGATTACTGGCACAAGTGAGATGTTATTGAACGATCTAGAATTAATTATCAGTCATATAGACTATTGGGATTGTTCGCCACTCGACGTTTTAAAACAGCACTTTAAATTAATTGATAATTGATAATTGATAATTGATA
>JAJAZF010000423.1 GCA_026785875.1 Chamaesiphon sp.
ACATAAGTATCCCGATTGCCTTTGAGTTGACTCTTGAGTCGATCGATTTCGGCTCTTTGGGCACCGATTTCCCCTTGCTTGGCTCCAGCTTTGACTTTGGCGAGATTGTTTTGAGATACCTTGACATCTTCTGTAGCTCTTGACAATGCTGCTTCTAACCGTTGACGATTGTCAAGGATGGCGATTACTTGTCCTTGCTTGACTTTATCGCCTTCTTTGACTAGCAATTGTATCAATGTTCCCTTCCCGCTCTGGGTACTGGGTGCTGAAATTTTAATGACTTCGCCTAATGGTTCTAACCTACCTAATGAAGTGACCGCTGCGACTGGTTGCGGCTTGGCGACAGCGGTACTATTCTGAGTTGCCGCAGCTTCCGGTTTCTGGGCAAATATTCCCGCCGAGTATAATCCGACTGGTAATAGTAGGATCGCTGCTGCCGAGGCACCGATGGCAGTCCAACGAGTAGCAGGGTTGAGGCTCTTAAATTTATCGACTACAAAGTTATCTTCTGCCATATTGGTTGTACGGGTTGTCCCTCTGTTTGCCCTGAAAAATTTACTGACTCATTAGTTAGTTTAACCCAAAATTAAAATATATGTCAATTAAGTTACAATCTCTGAAGCCTATGACATAATGGGGATACGGAGACTGTCCTGCACTAACCATTTAGTTAAATAACCTGCTGCATCTTCCTATATAATGCCCGTGATTAACAAGCAAAAGACTACTAAAACAGCGACCCTAAGCCGTAATTCAGAAGCGACAAAGACCCAACTCTTGGATGCCGCCGAGGTGGAATTTGCCGTGACGGGTTTGATTGGGGCGCGGATGGAAGCCATCGCCGCCCACACCGGTGTCACCAAGGCAACGATCTACTATTATTTCCCAAGTAAGGAAGAGTTGTATCGAGCGGTGTTAGGGCGTTGTTTTACCGAGGCTCTGGGGATGATGGAGCAACTCCAACTCGATTGTTTACCTGCCGATGCAGCACTCGTCAGGCTGCTCGAACAGATGCTCGACTGTATGTCCCAAAACCCTCGGATTGGGAGTATTCTCTCACTCGAAGCAATTCAAAACAAAGGTAAATATTACCCGAAACATTTAGGTGATTTACTCTACGGCACAATTATCGAAATTTTGAACCAGGGAATGACAGCGGGTGTTTTTCGCGAACTCGAACCCCGACATACGGCGGTAAATATTGTCGGGACTTGTACATTTTATTTCACGGCTCAGGAAAATCTCAAATATCTATGGCCTGGTAAACGTTTGCTAGGAAAGGATTTGCTCCAACGCCATCGACAAGAATCGATCGATCTAATTATGGCAGGAGTCAGGAATTAATTGATAATTGATAATTGATAATTGATAATTGAACTCTCAACTACCCACTCTTTGCACCTTGCTATGACATTTTTTAAATTTGAAGCGGATTTTGTTGATTCATTGCGCTGCATCCCGATGATTGTGCGGCTGAAGTTGGATACTTGTGGTGTGAAATTGAAGTTAGCCGAATGGAATCGGTTGACGCAAGCGGAGTGCTCACAATTGGTTGAGTTGCCCTGCGATCGAGAGTCTGAGATAATTGCTTATAAAGAGTATGTGAGTCAGTTAATTATTCAGCATACCGGACATGAGGCTAGTTTATTATCGATCGATCCGCAGCCACCTTGGTCGAACGATCGCGAAATCCCCGAAAGCGTCATGAATAAAGCCACTGAAGAGGGTGTAAATATCGATCTATCTCAATGGGCAAACCTGACAACGATTCAAAGATTTGCATTAATTAAGTTAACTCGATCGCAACATGAAAATAATAATTTCTTGCCAGCGATCGAAGAATTTGGGCTATTAACCTAACTAGCGATCGAACCTAAACTCTAAAGCCTAAAGCCTAACACCTAATCAGATGCTAACCTTCAAACCTAAAAATCAAGACTTAGTAAATATCGATAGCGGTAGTCTTGACAATAATATTGTCGTTGATGTCCATCAGCTCAATCACTACTTTGGGAAAGGAAATCTCAAAAAGCAAGTTTTATTCGATATCAACCTCCAAATCGGTAGAGGCGAAATCGTCCTGATGACGGGGCCATCTGGTTCTGGTAAAACCACCCTG
>JAJAZF010000424.1 GCA_026785875.1 Chamaesiphon sp.
CGTCCGCTCGGTCACAGAAATAACTCCCCGTGCATCGAGCATATTGAATGTATGGGAGCATTTGAGGACATAATCCAAGCTCGGCATCACCAATCCTCTAGCGATCAGTTGTTCGGCTTCCTGTTGATAGAGATCGAATAGGGTAAACAATAATTCGGGATTGGATGCTTCAAAGTTGTAGGTAGATTGCTCGATTTCGGATTGGAGATAGATATCGGCATAGGTGAGTGTATCATTCCACAAAATTTTGGCGATCGAGTCCACGCCCTGAAGATACATACACAGCCGTTCCAATCCATAGGTAATCTCGATCGAGACCGGACGACAATCCACCCCGCCGCACTGCTGGAAGTAGGTAAATTGAGTCACTTCCATCCCATCTAGCCAGACTTCCCAGCCGACTCCCCAGGCACCCATCGCGGCATCTTCCCAGTTATCTTCGACAAACCGGATATCATGATCCTCTGGTTTGATGCCCACGGCGCGGAGCGAATCTAGATATACGTCTTGGATGTTATCTGGAGACGGTTTGATCAGGACTTGATATTGATAGTATTGTTGATAACGGTTGGGATTTTGACCGTAGCGACCATCACCTGGACGACGACAGGGTTCGATATAGGCGACAGACCAAGGTTCGGGGCCGATCGATCGCAAGAAAGTATGATGGCTCTTGGTAGCGGCACCTTTTTCGGTATCGTATGATTGAACGATACCGCAGCCTTGTGCGCTCCAAAACTGATTGAGAGTAGCGACGACAGATTGAAAGTTCATTTGGGTCGGAGGATGGAGAATAGAAGACTTAATACTAAATTTAGATACTACTCTAAGCAGTAAGAGATTTATTAAATCGCCGATCGACTTCAGACCAATTAATTACATTCCACCAAGCAGCTAAAAAGTCAGGACGACGATTTTGATATGTTAAGTAATAGGCATGTTCCCAAACATCATTACCCATAATTGGATACAAACCTTGGGAAATTGGATTATCTTGATTGGAAGTAGTAATAATTTTGAGCTTACCCGATTTTTGACGTACTAACCATACCCAGCCACTGCCAAATAACTTTGTGCCCGCCTCGTTAAATTGGGATTTAAAAGTGTCGAATGATCCAAATTGAGTCTTGATGGCTGTAGCGATCGCCCCTGTAGGCTTACCACCAGCTTTAGGTGCCATGATTTGCCAGTACATCGTATGGTTTAAATGTCCTCCCCCGTTATTTCTCACTGTGGTCTGAATATCTTTAGGTAGTTTGTCGAGATTAGTTAGCAGTTCTTCTACAGTTTTTGTCTTGAGTTGTGGGTATTTGTTCACCGCAGTATTCAAATTTTTAACATACGCAGCATGATGCTTGTCATGATGAAATTTCATCGTCGCCGCAGCAATATGGGGTTCCAGCGCGTTGTAATCATAAGTTAATGGTGGCAAACTAAATACATTTGTTTTAGCTGCTGTGGTGGCAGGAGCCGCCCAACTAGAATCGGGAATTCCAATATAGGTGGCTGTGGTACCGACACCGAGTAAATACAGGAAGTTACGTCTGGTAGTCATCATCATTCGCTCGACAGGATAAAACACTTTACTAGTTTGGCATATTCGATCGCTCGATCCGGCGATGAAGCGATTAGGCGATTGGATCGATCGAACACAAACTCACATCTTGCACCAGTTTGAAACTAGTGCTAACCGTAGCTTCAGGGTACCCACAAGGGGTACCCCTACAATTAACCTGTAGGGCAGGGTGGTTTCATACAAGAAAAGAAAAATGAGGATAGACTAAGTTACCTCGCAAAGGAAACTAGTCTAAATGATCCTCACAGAACAATTAAAGCAAATACCAGACCATCGGAAAGCAAAAGGCAAAAAATATTCA
>JAJAZF010000425.1 GCA_026785875.1 Chamaesiphon sp.
CCAGATTTAGTTAAATTATTCCTTTTTAAGAAGACGGCTCTAATTTTTGTCGAGCGAGCTTTAGAGGGGAGCATCCCACTTTTTATTAATTTTCTAGATAATAAAATTCTCTCAAGCCAGACATGAGGGACTGCGGCGATCTATACTCTTTCCTCTTTAGGGACTTTAAAAAGTGGGATGCTCCCGCTTTAGAGCCTATTAGCAAGAGGATGACATTAATATGTTAAACGGACAAATAATTAGTTAATTTACACTACTGTGGACACATTACTCTGTTTAGGGTTAAGCTGGTGACTCTTCCCCTTCATAGGGGAAACCCATTGAATGGAAAGGATTGAGTAAGCAGCCCTCCCTCCCAACCTCCGAAACTAACCAATTATGACTGCCTCCACTCCCACTTTCACCGTCGAACGCCTCAGCTTTGCTACCCTTACCGAGCTGCCGCACTCCTGGCAGGCGGCTGACTACCGCGCCCTGCTCACGCAGCTCAATTTTGACAACCCCAACGCCCTGTCCGAAGCCGAACTGAAGGAAATGTGCCAGATGGCCCTCACCGACCTGGAGCCGCGCGAGGCGGCCGTGGCCGTGCTCACCTACCTTTTCCCGGAGGAGCTGACAGCCGGCCAGGTGGAGAACCTGGCTCACCAGATTCTCACCGAGCGCCTGTGGGAAGAAAACCCCGATCTGCCGCTGCACCGCGGCTTTTACCAAGCCACGCAGCTGCTGCACGAAGCCTTAAATGGCACGTTTCCAAGCGTGAATGCGGTGGAGTTTCAGGTGAAATGCACGGCGGAGAGCGCGGCTGATTTGGCTGTTTTTGGCCCCGATGCAGGCGAGCGCGCCACGGCTGCCGCGCCGCTGCTGCGCCTGCTGGCTGTGGGCCTGCCCGATAATGCGCTGCTCAACCGGCTGTATTCGGACCATCTGGCGGACTATAAATTCGCGGAGGCTGCCTCTATCCTGTGGGAGCTGCGGGCAGTAGAGAAAACGGCGGAATCCATCACCTTCGATGTGGTAAGCTCAGCTTACTGGCTAGAAGATTTCAAGTATGCCGACACCTACACCGCGCCTACCCACGCCGACGCGTCTGGCGAGGAGGCTGAGTAGAAGGGTGCAGCGCGACCTTTGTAGTTCGCATCCCGCCTGCTCGTTTGCCATAGGACGCGAACCAGAAAGGTCGCGCTACTGTACATTAACTAATTATTTGTCACTATCAACAAATGTACAGCCTGAGTAGTTACCTAGAATCATTACACAGACACAGATTCGATCTGGGGTAAGGACGAGATCCGCGCAAAAATTATCACCAACGTAAAGGAAGGACATTAAACTGTCAATTCAGTGACTGTAAGATCCTGAACCAGTAAAGCTTATAACCTAGAATCAGCTACGTGCCGCGATCGAATATTTCCCCACTCATAATTTTGAATAGCTGTCCACCGATAAAATTGAACAGTGAGAAACCAGAAATAGACTTTGCCGAAAAGGAACTTTGAGATGATTCGCTCATAAGGCTGAAAAAGCTGGCAGATTTCAGTTTCTCACTTAAACAATGCCTAGATTGAGACAATCTAGGCATTGTTTGAACAGCCTCGATTTCTACTTACTTTACAAAACTTTACACTGGTGATAACTTTTGCGCGGATCTTGTCTTTACCCCTTATACCGCCTCAACAAAGGATTTTATAATTAGGAGTCCCACTCATTGCCTATATCTTAAAATAATGATAGGATTTGCTTGAAGTATGTAATGGTTTCCTTGTTTAATATAAGCGGCTAACAAAGAATAGGAATTTCAAATATGGCTTTAGATCAACTTGAGGCGTTTTTAAAGAAAATGCAGTCTGAACCTGCACTTAAGAACGAAGTGTCCACAGCATCAACTGCGGATGATATTGCCCAGATAGCACTAAAGTTTGGCTTTGAATTTTCAGGTGATGAATTACTGAGAATGTCAGGAAAGAAATTTGGCGGAGTTACTGTTATAAAAACCGTTCTTCCTGGAGAGTATCATTAAATGCTTTTTGAATATCTGGTTGTACAAGCATAGGAAGAATAAACACCATATTTTCTTCAAATCAAGAGTATCTTTACCCGAATTAAACGCCCTCTTGAGAGGGTGTCTGAAAAGGGGTAGAAAAGCGGACAAGATTGCGTTGCGGTTGAACCGCGCCGCTATGAGAATCTGTCTCTAAAGAAAAACTTAGGCAGAAAATCATGATTACGCGGTGAATAAAGCGTGCGTTGCGGTTGAACCGCGCCGCGTAGAATCAATCGTCACCGCTGCATCGAGCGATGGTAAAGGTGGTGTGCTGTGGCATACCCAAGGTTCGGGTAAATCCTTATCAATGGTGTTTTTGGCTGGAAAATTGGTGGTTAATACCCAACTGAAGAATCCCACGATTGTGATATTGACCGATCGCAATGACTTAGACGACCAATTATTAGATACCTTTGCTGGATGTCAACAACTGCTCCGCCAAGCCCCCCAACAAGCCGATCATCGCGATTCTCCAGGGGAGAGGCTACGCCAACGGGTGCGGGAATTATTAACCGTTAATTCCGGCGGCATCGTGTTTACCACCGTCCCTCCGTTTGCCCCCGCCGATGGTGAAACCCTCTATCCCCAAATTAGCGATCGATCCAATATTATCGTTCTTGCTGATGAAGCCCATCGCAGCCAATATGGGGGCTTTTAGCTTACATCAGGTTGGGGTATACCCCAATCTGACAGACTATGACTCTTGCACGGTTTTCAGGATACTTCCTTACAAGCCTCTCAGTCAAAGGCTTTCAGCCTTAGCGTACTATTTTGTCCGAATTCTGCGTTTCCCCCAATGTCAGGTCAAAAGTTTGAACGAAGCTCACAGATGCCCAGGCGAATTGGACGATGTGGATTGCGGCGATTGCGTGACAACTGGGTACAATGACCCCAGGCTGCTTTATCCTAGAACGACCGAATTATTCGGTCTCCCTCGCAGAAACCTCAGACTGAAGCTGTTTCTGTAGGAATGTAGTTCAAATATTCGATTAACAACATACAAAGGTAAATCGTGCAGGTTTCACCCAACTTCGCTTTTCTCAAAGTTCATGACTTACAACTGGTGCGGTTGGGTTCTCAAGCAGAACGTTACTTCAATGAAGATCCCAATACCTGTTTGATGAAACTCCGGCAATTTGGCGAACTCCTCGCCCAACTTGTGGCAGCGACAGTCGGACTGTACGAGGACAAAGCAGAAAGTCAGCTTGAATTGCTCCGCCGACTCGAATCCCGTGGGGCGATTAGTGGTGAAGCTCTCGATCTGTTTCATGAGGTGCGGAAATCGGGTAATCGGGCAACTCATTCGCTTTCAGGGGAACAACGGACGGCACTGAGCAACCTCAAATATGCGCGGGTATTGGGGATTTGGTTTCATCGTTCTTATGGCGGTGTGGTAGATTTCCAACCCAGTCCATTTGTGCCGCCAGCAGATCCAGAGCGAGAGACAAGCGCACTTAAAGATGAACTAGCAGCACTCAGAGCCGAGGTTGACGCTCATCGCAATAGTGCTGAAG
>JAJAZF010000426.1 GCA_026785875.1 Chamaesiphon sp.
CTTCTGGCTGATAATAATCGTAGTAGGAAACAAAATACTCGACGGCATTATGCTGAAAAAATTGCCGCAGTTCGTTACACAATTGGGCGGCTAATGTTTTATTATGAGCTAATACTAATGTGGGTTTCTGATGTTGGGCGATCGTCGCCGCGATCGTAAATGTTTTACCCGTACCCGTCGCACCCAGTAAGGTTTGAAACCGCTGTTCGGATTTTAACCCAGCCACGAGTTGTTCGATCGCCGCAGGTTGGTCGCCAGTAGGTTCAAATGGTGCTGTCAGTTCAAATTCATTATCCATGCGTCTTATTACCACCAGCTACACGGGACAAATTACCAGATTGCCTAAAATCGGTCGTTACATTCTAGCGCAGTTTGATGAGGAAGGGGTAATTGTGTACCAGGCTTATCGTCCTGCGATCGGGCATTTTGCAGCGACTCACGGCTACTTCGGGGGCGACCATTTCAGCATGACGCGGATGAGCTGGGTTAAGCCCAATTTCCTCTGGATGATGTATCGCTCCGGTTGGGGTCAGGAGGTGGTATTGGCGGTGAAGATTGAGCGCGAGGCATTCGATACGATCCTGGCTAACGCCGTCTGTTCCAAGCACAATCTCGATCTCTACCCCACCGAAAAGGACTGGAAACGCGCTGTCAATCATTCTCACGTCAGATTGCAATGGGACCCCGACCACAGCCCAACTGGGGGCAAATTAGCGCGGAAAGCAATTCAATTGGGCTTGCGGGGGGATGTGCTGGCTTTGTATGCGCGGGAGTGGATAATTTGGGCTGAGGACATCTCCGAATTCGTTCGTGAACAGCATCAAAATCTGGGGGATCTCGATAAATTAATCGTTCCTAGAGAGACTATTTATCCCGCAGTAGACTCAGAAACAATCTCTCGATTACAAATAAATTGTCTCTAAATCACTAATACGCTCTACACAACAGGCGTTTATTGTATAATATTAATTAATTGCTTTATCTAAAATTGCAAGAAAACACTACTTTTGTAAAGCAATCAAATCATCTATGGCTGAAGCAAAACAATCATCTAGAAGCACAAAACGTAAAGAGAGGCAGGGCATTACTAAAATTTCGGTGTGCGGATATAAATCTATCAAAGATGAATGTACCATCGATATTTATCCACTGACAATTTTGGCAGGTGCAAACAGTTCTGGGAAATCAAGCATTATCCAACCTCTACTTCTAATGAAACAGACATTAGAAGCACCTTACGATCCTGGGGCTTTATTATTGAATGGTCCAAATGTACGATTTACATCTGTAGACCAACTTTTAACTAAACTGCCAACAAAAAAAGATTGTAGAGATAGTTTTTTCGTTGAAATCGAAGCCGACAATACTCACTCGACAAGAACTACTTTTAAGAAAGATAAGAAAAAGGCTATTGATATTATAGAAATGCGTACTCAGAATGAGGATGGTGTTTCTATTCTTTCCCCATCAATGACTACGGAAGAAATTAACTCTACGATTTCACATAACCTTCAAAGAATATTTGAACATCTAATCTCCACAAATACTGATGTAATAAAAGCGATTATTCGTAATCGGTGCTTTCTTGAGATTGGTCTAAAAATTAATCAAAATGAAGAAATCAAAGATAATTTCTTTAGATCGTCGAAGAGCGATCTAATCTCAAACTACATTCGTAAAATTATTCACGTACCAGGGCTACGGGGCAATCCAGAAAGAACGTATCAAATCAATGCTATTGGTGATGAGTTTCCAGGCACGTTTGAGAACTATGTTGCCAGCCTAATTGCTAGCTGGCAGGATACAAGAAATCCTAAGTTGCTAAAACTTGGTCAATCATTGAAAGCCCTAGGGCTTGCAGAAAGAGTAGATATTAGAAAGGTTGATGATACTCAAGTAGAGGTTCGAGTAGGACACAGACAAAAAAATAGAACTGAGATGGTGAGTATTGCTGATGTTGGTTTCGGGGTTTCCCAAACCCTTCCAGTTCTTGTTGCTTTAATTGTGGCTAGTCCTCAGCAACTAGTTTATATCGAACAACCTGAAATTCATTTACATCCTCGTGCTCAAGCAGCTCTAGCTGATATTATTGTCGAAGCAGTAAATCGCGGTGTCCGTGTGACGTTGGAAACTCATAGCGAGCTTTTCTTACGGAGAATTCAATCTTTAGTTGCAGAAGATAAACTCGCCCATGATAAAGTCAAATTACATTGGTTCAGCAAAGATGAAAATGGTTTTACGCAAATATCTACAGCGGATTTAGACACTGATGGATCTTTTGGAGATTGGCCAGAAGACTTTGGTGATGTGGATTTACAGGAAGAAAGCAGATATTTAGATGCTGCTGATAGAAAGCTAGCCCAGAAGTCTCATGGCTAATAAAAATTCAAAGCGACTGGTAATTGATACCAGTATAGCTCGTAGTGCTGGTGGCGAAAATGCCGTACATCCAGAATCTAAAGACTGTCGAGATTTTTTACTAGCAGTATTGTCTATCTGTCACAAGATTGTTGTTAATCCTGAGATGAAAGCAGAATGGGATAAGCATGAATCAAAATTTTTTCGTAAGTGGCGAGTACAGATGGTTGCCAAAAGAAATTTTATTTATGTAGACGAGAAAGATGGGAATTTTTTAGGTATTAAGGCACAGATCGAAAGTCTTGCTAAAACTTATGAAAATCGTGAAGCAATGGAGAAAGACTGTTTTTTGCTAGAGTTAGCCCTGGCACATGACAAAATTGTTGTTTCTAACGATGAGAAAGTCAGAAACCTGTTTCGAGAAATCTCCGCTAAGGTGATAGAAATTCGAGAGGTAAATTGGATTAATCCAATCAAACTAGAAGAAACTCCTGTTGAATGGCTAACTCAGGGTGCAAATCTTGAGTATAAAAGATCGCTTGGCTGTAGTACGGAAGCTGAGTAGTTGATGAGCTAAAATGTACTCACACCAGAACGAGTAAAAGTATAGAATTACCAGCTAAAGCAAAGCTGAAAAACCTCTACTCACTCCCAGTTCTGGCGCAAAGGTATTGAGGCGATCGAGCGGTCATGCGAGAAACCACTTATGATGTAGTGCTATACGGTGCCAGCGGCTTCGTGGGGAGGCAAACTGTCCGGTATTTTGCCGAAGATGCTGGCGATGAGGTGCGGTGGGCGATCGCGGGTCGGGATCGCGACAAGTTAGAATCAGTTAGAGCAGAAGTGGGGATCGATGTCGATATTCTCGTCGCCGATAGCCAAGATCGAACCGCCATCGATGCGATCGTCGATCGAACGCGGGTAGTATTAAATACGGCTGGGCCATTTGCGCTGTATGGCGATGCGATCGTCGATGCTTGCGTCCGCTACCGTACCCATTATGTCGATATTACGGGCGAAACGCCGTGGGTAAAGGGATTAATCGATCGCTATCATCTTCAAGCCGCTACCGATGGAACGCGGATTATTCCCTGTTGTGGCTTTGATTCTGTCCCTGCCGATTTGGGTGCTTATTTGCTGGTGCGTTATCTCCAGAGAGAACTAGGTGCCAACTGTACTCAAGTCAAAGCTTATTATCAGGCTGCTGGTGGTTTTAATGGTGGTACGCTGGCTAGTGGTTTGAGTATTTACAATCGCGGTGAGTTAAATTTGGTTAGTAATCCCTTCCTGCTCAATCCACCGGAATCTATCCCCACAGATCTCGAACGACATCGCGATCCTACGGCTCCCCAATACGATGTCGAGATGGGGACTTGGGTTGCGCCATTTTTCATGGGTGTGGTAAATACGCGCATCGTCCGCCGCAGTTGGGCATTATTCGATCGATGGCAAGAATCTTATGGTAGGGATTTTAGCTATCAAGAATACTTTAAATTCGACCCGCCGTGGGCATGGCTTCAGTCTGCGGCAATGGTGGGGAGTATGGCTGTAATTGCTGGCGCGATTGCGATACCGCCGCTACGCTATCTCCTGGAATCGATTATCCCTCAAGCTGGGAGTGGGCCGACAGAGCAAACAATGAATGAAGGTTGGTTTCGGTGCGAACTGTTGGGATGGGGCAGTCAGGGGCAACGGGTACGGGGGCTGATTGCCGATGTGGGCGATCCTGGCAATCGCGCTACTGTAAAATTTGTCTGTGAGTCGGCATTGGGGTTGGCTGTGGATTTTGACAAGCTGCCAGGCGGGGTGCAGCGGGGTGGAATTTTGACTCCAGCGACTGGATTGGGAGATGTGTTAGTAGAACGGTTACAACGGGCAGGAATGCGGCTGGAAGTTGAGATGATGCGATAAACAAGGAAATCGCGATCCATTCATTTTTTTTACTCAGTATAAAAAAAAGAAGGGGCAATTCATGAATTGCCCCTCCTTTTTTTGTGTTTACTGCTGACTACCGCATTCGGGACAGAACTTATGATGAACTGTATGGATTGTCCCACAACTGCCGCAATGTATCGCTAATGCCCCCGAACTCGATCGCTTGGGTTTAGCTAGTCCCAACATCTCAGCATTGGATTTACCCGCTGCTACCATTGGGTAACAGTTTTCATTCCGCTTGACTTGAGCATTGAGTAACACGGGGCCATTGTGGGCTAACATGGTGGCGATCGCCTCTGGTAAGTCTTCCCGACTATTAACGGTCATCCCCTTAATC
>JAJAZF010000427.1 GCA_026785875.1 Chamaesiphon sp.
AGACAAGTAAAGCACCTTTTCAAGACAGCGGCGTTTTTATTAGGGGGTTCCCCCCGAATAAAAAAACGACAAGACAGCGAATCATGAGAGCGAAGTTGTTAAGTGAGATTAAACTCCCTCTTAACAACTATCGCACCTTTAGGCAGGAGGCTCTAAACCCCTACTGTTTGGCAACAACTGACTCAGATTAAATTCAAGCAAAAATAATTATCCAATCAAATTCTAACCCTAACCCAATATGGCAAAAGACCTCTTTCACAACAACGTTAAAATCGCTCTCGAAAAAGATGGCTGGAAAATTACCCACGATCCCTATCAATTGCGCTATGGTATGGTTGATGTCTATATCGATCTCGCCGCCGAAGAAGCAATCGCTGCCGAGAAAGGAGGGCGTAAAATAGCAGTAGAAGTGAAAAGCTTTGCGGGCGGCTCAACCATTTCTGAATTCCACACTGCCCTCGGTCAATTTTTAAATTATCGGATCGCTATAGAAGTATCCAATGAGCCAGAGCGCGTTCTTTATCTAGCCGTTCCCACAGATACCTATCAAATGTTTCTGAGATTTGAACCAGCGAAGACCGTAATTAAAAGGTATGAAGTCCGATTAATTATTTACAGCCCAAACAATGAGGTAATCGACAAATGGATCGAATAAATAAGTATCGTCAAATCGTGCATCAGTTTCTAGAAGATTTTGCTAAAAATGATGCACATGCCCAACTTATTTTCGACATCGATCGCGATCGATATCTAGTCATGCACAACGAATGGCGCGATGACTATCGGATTTATGGTTGCGCCATGCAGTTAGATATTATCGAAGGTCAAATTTGGATTCAACATAATAGTACCGAGATTTATATCGAGCGAGAACTGATTAAGCGGGATGTATCTCTTCAAGATATCATTTTTGGATTTCGCTCCCCCAGCATCCGAAAACTTCTCGCAAATGTTAAAGTTACTTAAAATATAGCTGCTGGGCAGTACCCACCCTACAAATCTACATGTGCGGCATACTTTTCAACCATTTATAAGATGCGTTAGCGGTTTTCAATTCACCGCGATCTAATTTATCCCAAGTGCGCTCAAATTACTAAATAAGTTCTGGCTAAAATCGCGGCTTGGGTTCGATCGCGTAAATTTAACCGATTTAAGATATTAGTCACATGATTTTTGACTGTACCTTCGGAGATGTATAGTTGCTGGGCAATCTCGCGATTATTGGCACCGACAGCAATCAGTTTTAATACCTCTAATTCGCGGGGAGTTAGTTCTGCCAACTCCGGTGGTAAGCTAATTTCAGGTCGATCGACACGATTGGCAATTACTTTTGCCATCATCCCTGGTGCCAAATGAGTATAACCAAGATTGACTGCTCGAATCGCTGTCGCAATTTCTTCGGAGGGAGTATCTTTAAGGAGATAACCTTTGGCACCAAATCTAATCGCTGCTGCCACATAAGTATCATCATCAAAGGTAGTCAGTACTAAAATATTCACATGGGGAAATTGTTGACAAATTTCCTTAGTCGCTGTCACGCCATCCATAATCGGCATCCGAATATCCATCAATACCACATCCGGCTGGAGTTCTTTGACTCGATCGAGTGCAATTTGCCCATTCTGGGCTTCACCAACGATCTGGAGATCGGGTTCGAGTTCCAGCAGAGCTTTTAGCCCCTGACGAATCAGATGTCCATCGTCTACAATCAGGATCTTAATCATGGGGGACAGGGGAGTATTAGTAATGAACTAGAGGAATAATTACGACGATCTGACAACCTTCATTGGGCGCACTAATAATCTCAAACTTGCCCTGTAATGATAGTACTCGTTCGCGCATTCCTTGTAAGCCAAATCCGGTCGTGTTATTGGTGGGAATAAAGCCGAGTCCATCATCCACAAGGCGTAATTCGATCGCTGTAGTTAGAGTGTGAATGTCAATCTCGACTTTGCTAGCTTCTGCATGTTTGCTGATATTTGTCAATGCTTCTTGGATGATGCGATAGATGATAGTTGCCACAGGTTGCGGCAGATTGGGCGGTAAATCCAGGTGGCATACTGGTTGAATATAGTTAGATAACCTAAATTCATCGGCTAATTTATGAATTGCGGTGGGTAAATCTTGATTTTGGATGGGATCGGAGCGCAGAGTTGAAACAGATTGACGCACATCTTTTAAGGCGATCGAACCTAGTCGCTTGGCTTCTACTAAAACTTCACGAGATTTCTCTGGGTTGATGTGTGAGAGCTTCACTGCCATCTCCAAATGAAGATTGAGAGCCGTCAGGGAGTGTCCGAGGGAGTCGTGAATTTCTCTGGCAATCCGATTGCGCTCTTGTAAGCTGCCATTTTCCTCCGCTTTGAGTGCATAGGTGCGAATGCGTTGATTGGCGATTGCCAGTTCTTCTTTGGCAAGCTTTTCCGCCAAAATCCGATCTACTAACAATTGGAGGCTCAGTAATATCCCGCCAAATAACAATACAAAACCCCATCGAAATCCATCTCGTCGAGCTGTCATTGCCGCAGAGGGGGAACGTTGCGATTGTTGAATGCGCGTAGTTCGATCGCCGCGATCGACTCCCGCCCTTGAATAGGAACGTTGAGGAGGGGAAAATAAGTTGATCGTAATTAGACACAAACCAAATATGCCACCAGTAATCCACAACCGATATTGTCGCCCAAAAATTAGATAACTCCGAATCACCACAATAATATACAGCAAACCAATTGGACGCATCCCCATCGCCGCTGCTACGAAAATCGGGATGATTTGGGCGATCGTATAAATAACTTTAAGTGACAATTTACCTGAAGGTAGGCGCAATCCCATTACCGCTAGCAGCACCACAATCCCAATATTCAGCCATTTTGGTTCGAGTAATTGCCCATTATAGGGAGAGACTTCCAATGCCATCACCACTGCAAATAAAATCCACTCGATATATAGTAACGATCTCAGCGGATGGCGCATGAAAAATTCAATCTGCATTCAAAATGGGTGATGAGGGTGGTGCGGATCTGGTTGGATTGATTAAGTAATAAGTAATGAGTAATAAGTAATGAGTAATGAGTAATGAGTAATGAGTAATGAGTTTGCGATCCAGGGATTCAAACCACAGAGCGATAACGATCGCACATGCTGGCTTTGGCTAATGACCCTTGTTACTTGGTAAATTTAGAGCTAGATCTAAAGTGGCGGATTCTCTTTCTTCTAACATAGCTGTATTTGTTCCCAAATGAGCGTTACCTTAGTCATGCTTTGAGCGAGTTAGATCCATGACTGGAGTAGGATTATTTGGTTAATCGATCGTGACTTTAGCTAGATGTGAAAATAGGGTTGGAACTCATAAGATCGAGACATGGAAATCAAATCTACATCCACATCAAACCACCCGAATCCCACCATGCTCAATCAACTAGCTAAATTACTACCCCTACTGGCGATCGCGATTGCTGCACCAGTATTTGCTGCTAGTAACTATCCCCACCACAGCCAGGAGCGCGGACAGATCGCTAGAGGCGAGATGGGGAAACGGATGGACAATCTCAATCTCACTCCCGCGCAAAAGACCAAAATGGAGCAACTGCGGACATCTACACAGAGCCAGCTCGATGCAGTCCTAACGGACGAACAGCGTCAAAAACTTGCCCAAGTTAAAGCTCAACGTCAAGCCAACAAGCAAAGTGGCGGCATGAATTTAACAGCAGACCAAAAGACCAAGCTTAAAGCCATTCGCGAAGCTAATCAAGCGCAATTTAAAGCGATTCTCACTCCCGCGCAACAAGCACAACTAGGGCAAGGTGGCGGTGAACGGGGCAAAGGTGGCTCAATGGCTCGGTTGAATCTCACTCCAGATCAAAAAGCCAAAATGGAGCAACTACGAGCATCTGCATGGACTCAAATGGATGCAATCCTCACCCCCGCCCAACAACAGCAAGCTAAAGCGCGTCAAGATCGTCGCCAAGCAATGGGTGACACTTGGAAAAGCCTAAATTTGACTACCGAGCAACAGGCAAGAATCAAAACTATTCGTCAATCTAGCGCACAACAGTTAAACGCAATTCTCACCCCAGAACAGCAAACCAAATTAAAATCTTCCAAACGCGCTCGAGGATATAACCCTGCATAGGTGCTCTATTTTTTCAAACTGTTAGTGGTGGGTCAATATTTTTAAGGAGGCGATCGAATTCGATCGCCTCCTTAAAAATAGATAGCGATATTCTAAATTAACGATCTGGTTTTTAAAAATTAAATCAACTCAAACCGTTGCCAGCTAAAAGAGGATAATAAATTATCGGCTTGCTGATGCCAGACTAAATCGGCGATTAACTTAGCCGTAATCGGTGCCAATAAAATCCCATTTCGGTAATGTCCAGTAGCTAAAGTCAGATTTGCATCATTACTGGCTCCCAAAATTGGCAATTCATCGGGTGTCGCTGGACGAAATCCCCACCAAGTTTCGTGAATGGGGAAATCTCGGAGCGAGGGAAACAATCGGATGGCATTAGTCATCAGTCGATCGACACCCTGGAGGGTATTGTGCGCGGCAAACCCGACATATTCACTAGTGGCACCAATAATAATTCTGCCATCTTGACGCGGCACAATGTAGATTTCCTCACCAAATAAGACTTGTCTGAGCGGTAAATTGTCTCGGCGATCGCTCGGCACTAATACCGATAACATTTGCCCCTTTCTAGGTACGATCGGCAGCGGTAATAGTTGTTGAGACCAAGCACCTGTTGCCAAAATATAATGCTGTGCAGACATTTCCCCCTGACTTGTCTCTAGATGCGTCACTCGTCCCTGACTGCGATGAATAGTGGTAACTTCTACCCCGTCTTGGAACTTCACGCCGAGGGATTGACTGGCAATCAGCAGCGATCGCATCAAGGCTCGATTATCAACTTGTCCGTCGGCTGGATGCCAATAGCCACCGACAACAGACTCACCCAAACCAGCTTGGCGATCGTGGATCGATCGAGTATCTAACCAATCGCTCCCCTGCTCATCGGTATAACGTGGGGCTAAAATTCCCGATTGCCAATAACCCGCATCTACTCCCGAAATTGACTCAATTTTTTGAACCCATTTAGGATACAAATCTCGACTAGCCAAACACAAATCCAGCATCGCTCCGGCGGGAATTTGTTCGGCTTGCGGTGCCAACATTCCCGCAGCGGCATGACCTGCGGCAGCTTTGAAGCTTTGACACAAAATCGTAACTTCTGCGCCTAGCAGACGCAATTCTATCGCAGTGGCTAAACCAATTACACCACCACCAATGACAATTATTTCACTACCAGACTGCATCGATCGATTTCCCACAGCCGACACTTTGCCTCATCTGCACTCAATGCGATCGAGTTTAACTCAGATTTCGATCGGATTGGCAGAAACTAACGCGATCGGTCAGATCCGCCAACGCCAACAGTGCAAGCTGTCAACTGTTTAAGCAGCAGCTTGGAGTACGCCAACATCTAGATCTGGCACGGCAACAATCGAGGCTGATTCCATCTGCTCGGCTTGTCGCAATACCTGTGCCAACTGTTGAGCTAAACTAATAATCCGCTGGCAACTTTCAGCGTGCCAAACTTTAAAATTACCGTCGATGTTACCTGCAATTAGTGGCCCCATCACATAGCAATTTTTGCTAGCTTCAAAGTTTTTATCGATAACGAATCCCCGATGAGAATCGTTAGGGATACAGATTTTTCGCCGAATTAGGTTTTGAATTAAGACTGAAGATGATTTAGTTACATCTTGGAATCCAGCACAATTAACGATCGCGCCAATTGGAGCATCTAATACTTTTTGTTCTCGCTCTGCACCCGCCAAATATTCACAACTAGATCCTCCGGTTGCTGCTGGAAATCTAACAAATCTACCTTTGAGAAACTCTAGCTTGTTTTGACAAATTAGCGCGTCAACTACGTCGAGGTATTCGCCACCCGCACGTCGTTGTAATTTACCAATCTCAACTGCATATTTGAACACAAATTGCTTTTGTTCATCAAAAGTGAGTTGATTTAATGCCTGCATGACGACTTTAGAAATATCAATATAAATATCCGAAATATTAATATTTTCTGCTGTAGCATTTGCTACATCCTGTTCGACTGCCTCAAAAATTTGTTGGGCAGTAAAAGGTGCAGATTTTACTAGAGCCAATAGATGCTGGGGAGTATAAGTTGTTTTTACAACTTCACGACTGATGCGATGGGGGAATGCCGCATTCGGCGAGAGTACGATGAACTTGTCGATGAGACTAGTGGCTAGTTTAGAATTGTTAATACTGTAGAGTGCATCTAATGTACCAGCATTCGAGCCGACAATTAGAACTTGCCGTTGGGATGGACGATCGGATGATGCTAACGATTTACAGAGCCGATCGATATTAAAATCTAACGACGGTTCATACATATTATCGATGTAACAAATCCCCTGCTCCAGAGCATTAGATCGAGCAGATTCAAATGCAACATTTGGCGGACTACCGATCGCTAGAACTAGTTTTTTTGCCCAAAAGTGAGGCGCGTTTTCAGCACTAGGAGTAATATCAACTCGATAAATATTCTCGATCCATCGAACATCTTGCACATCTACTGTGAGTAAATCAACCTCAATTAATCCCTTGGCGGTTGCTGTTACTAAAAGGTTTGTCACGCGTTGCTTGAGGTATAATCCAAATGTGTGGCGGGGGATAAACAAGTCATCCCAGCGACCCTCAGACATGGCAGTTTCGTTGGCTTGTAGCCATTTATTCGAGAGTCTACCCTTGCTGTATGTTTGTGGATCGAATACCCATTCGCGATTTTGATTCAGCCAGTCGATAAAATGTTCGCGCTCTTGCTGTTGTGGGATGAACTCTATCAGTGGTGAAATTAATAAAGCATTGCGCCCCGATCGATTACCATAGGGAATGCCAGTCCAGAACTCATCTGACTTTTCAGTTACCAAAATCTTGACAGGTTGATGCTGTTTCTCGGTGGCTGCACTAACAAATGTTACCGAGCTACTGGATTGTTCCAATAGTGAAACATAATGAATTAAAGTGTATACTGATGAGATTCCCGCCCCAATAATGGCAAGCTCGTAACATTTTTCTGACTGTAATCGATCGGGTTGTAAGTTGGGGACGCTCGTGCTTGAGTATTGCATGATAGCTACTTAGATGATTTATCTAAAAATTTAAGTTGATCGACGATCTATATCGATATGGATACAAGCAATTACCTCACCAATCCAGAATACTCCAGCAACCTTTTCTACAAAACAGAAATTTTGTTCTTCTCTGCGGATCTATCTTTTAGATAATTGAACTTTGTTCACCCCCATGATATCCTATTTAGGATGGGTAGATATCCGCTAAATCAGTGATTATCCGCACGCTAAAAACATACCCACAACTGAAAACCCTGGCAAGTTGAGAATTTTTATTGTCTGAGGGCAGGTTTTAGGATCGACCTTGGCTCGATCGAGAACTGAATTCTATCTAGTCGAGATTCAGCTCCAAGTCTACCGCCAAAGGTCTGCTAAATTAGGCTAATGACTCGTCCCAGTATCCATAAGCGGAAGCTGAAGTAATTGTCACCTCAAATTGAATTATAATGACACACAAAAATGTGAGTTCAGTATAAATACTCATTTTTATCTGAATAAAACAACAATTGTTATCTGTAGTACAGACTC
>JAJAZF010000428.1 GCA_026785875.1 Chamaesiphon sp.
AAGAAACGGGTAGGAGATATTGCACCAGAGATTCAAACGCAGATCGAGAATTTAACTTTGGAGCGGTTAGAAATATTGGGTGAAGATTTGTTGGATTTTACAAATATCACCGATCTAGATCTGTGGTTGAGTTCTCGATCGAGATCATAATCGAGCCAATTTCGCGATCTCGCTCGATCGATTATGATCTCGATCGAGTATTAGATAACTTACTAACAAGGGAGCGATCGAGTCACTGATGCCACAACATTAGTGCGATCGAAATATCAGCACTAAGCGATCGATTATCTTAAACTAAGTTCGATCGAATTCAATATACGAAGGTCAGATTGTTTGCTATCGATCTCACTCAAAAATTAGAGCATAGCAGGATGACAATTCGTAGATAAGTACGATAAAATAGTGAAATCGATGTCTTTGAATCGGTAAAGGTTATGAATATACAAAACCATACATCATTGGATCTATCCGACAGTATTGCTAATGCTGTGAAGTTGTTATCGCCAGAACAACGGCAACAAGTATTTAACTTTGTCAGCTTTTTATCCGAGCAGCAAAAAATTAGCATCGAACAAAATTCTTCATTCTCCAAGCAAAGACGAGTTTTTGGACAGTATCAGGGCAGAATCTCTATGAGTGAAGATTTTGATGAGCCGTTACCAGATTCTTTTTGGTTGGGCGATTCATGAAGTTATTGCTGGATACTAATATTTTTATCTGGCTCAATGATGCACCCCAGAGAATTCCAGATCGTATTATGTCGATAGTTACCGATCCAGATCATAATTTGAGCTTGAGTCTGGTGAGTGTATGGGAAATGCAAATCAAGATTCAACTAGGAAAATTACAGCTTCAGGATTCGCTCCAGCAGATTTTGACAACTCAGCAGTCAGAGAACGATCTTCAAATTCTCACGATCGAACTCGGTCACATTTTGAGATTAGCCGATTTACCTCATCATCATCGCGATCCTTTCGATAGATTAATCATTGCACAAACACAAGCAGAAGAAATGACTTTAGTATCGGCAGATGGAGTTTTTGCTAGCTATGATGTCAATCTTCTATCATTTTCTCCAATCTAGCGATTAACAAGAAAGTTGGTTGAATCAAAATTCAGATCTTGAATCTATGACGATCGGTATAACCTACGATCAAACCCAATACTCGATCAAACTATCAGCACCAAGCGATCGATTATCTTAAACTAAGTTCGATCGAATCCAACACCAGATCGATAATATGACTAAATATCTAAATCGATCGATTCACTCAATCTAGCTATACCATCCGCTCGAAACCCAAACCTATTGACGTTAGTGAAGTCTTAGTTTGAGCAAAAGCCTCTCTAGAACAGAGCCACGTAGCATTTTTACCCAATTCAAATCGAGCGTAGAAAGCTCGACAATTAGAGCGACTAAACAACATAAGATTAATAGCTAAATCTCAAGACATTTTCTAACCCTTAATTGTTTTAATCTCTCTGATTACGTACTCGTATAAATCCATCCGCCCCTGCTGACGAAGCAATTCAGCGGCTGTTGTCAGATCGATAATAGCTGCCTGTTTTTGCCCTAAATCAGATTTGACACTACCCCGATTATAGTAAGCCAGAGCCTTGTTAGGATCGATGGCAATCGCGCGATCGTAATCGGTAATAGCTGCCTGTTTTTGCCCTAATTCAGCTTTGGCAATACCCCGATTATAGTAAGCCTGAGCCTTGTTAGGATCGATGGCAATCGCGCGGTCATAATCAGTAATAGCTGCCTGTTTTTGCCCTAATTCATATCTAGTATTACCCCGATTATAGTAAGCCTCAGCATAGTTAGGATTAATGGCAATCGCGCGATCATAATCGGTAACAGATGCCTGTTTTTGTCCTAAATTAGCTTTGGCATTACCCCGATTATTGTAAGCATCAGCATTGTTAGGATTAAGAGCAATCGCGCGGTCGTAATCGGTAATAGCTGCCTGTTTTTGTCCTAAAGCAGATTTGGCACCACCCCGATTATTGTAAGCATCAGCATCGTTAGGATCGATAGCAATCGCGCGGTCGTAATCGGCAATAGCTGCCTGATTTTGCCCTAAATTATATTTGGCTAGACCCCGATTATAGTAAGCCTGAGCCAAGTTAGGAGTGATGTCAATCGCGCGGTCGTAATCGGTAATAGCTGCCTGATTTTGCCCTAAAGCAGATTTAGCCAGACCCCGATTAGTGTAAGCATCAGCATAGTTAGGATCGATGGCAATCGCGCTGTCAAAATCGGTAATAGCTGCCTGTTTTTGCCCTAAAGCAGATTTGGCATTACCCCGATTATAGTAAGCCTCAGCCAAGTTAGGATTGATGGCAATCGCGCGGTCGTAATCGGTAATAGCTGCCTGTTTTTGCCCTAAAGCAGATTTGGCATTACCCCGACTGATGTAAGCCTCAGCCAAGTTAGGATTGATGGCAATCGCGCGGTCGTAATCGGTAATAGCTGCCTGTTTTTGCCCTAAAGTAGATTTGGCAACACCCCGATTAGCGTAAGCCTGAGCCAAGTTAGGATTAATGGCAATCGCGCTGTCGTAATCGGTAATAGCTGCCTGTTTTTGCCCTGATTCAAATTTGGCAACACCCCGATTAACGTAAGCATAAGTATCTTGCGGCTGCTTAATAATTATCGAATTAAAAATAGCAATCGCTGCTGAATATTGTTTTTTCTTGATAAATATTCCAGCCTTCTCATTAAGTAAAATTAAGTCATTTGGTTCGAATGTAATTGCCATATCGATCGCGGCTAGAGCCTCATCATATTTACCTAAAGTTCTGAAAATTACACTCTGTTGTTTCCATAGATAATAGTATCGTCTTTTTTCAATTGGATTTACTGCTAATATTGCTGCATTAATTGCCGTCAATGCTGCTTGATTATTTAAAGCCAATGCTTTACCATAATTACCTAATAATTTATACTGCCTATCTCTAGCAATTGCCTTATCGAATGCTACTGCTGCCTTAGCAGATTGCCTAATTCGATAGAGTTGATTGCCATATTGCAGCCATTGTGATCCATCACTATCCGCTTGAGGTTCGGCAATATTTTCGAGGACGACATCAACCGTCTGTTGTTCGGGTTGAGTTAAAGTTCTTGCCTGACGAGCATCGATGTCTAATGTATTTGGTAGTTTTAGCTCTTTTAACCCTAGTAAAGTCTGAATCGAGATTCCTAAACTTTGACCTAAGATTAAATCTTTGCCATCGCGTTTTTCGCCTTCGGCTTTGCCATGTATCCCGATGACTCTCCCTTCGGTATCGAATACTGGCCCGCCACTCATCCCGCCATAGCTGATACTGGTATAGATCAGGTCGTACCCATTGGCAAACGATAGTTTATCCTGAGTTTGCATTTTCCCTTGTTCTTGTTCCTGAATACTGCCCGGATTGAGTTGCCATTGCCACAGGGGGCTATCGATTTTCCCTCGCGCTGGATATCCCGCCGCAAATACTGTTGTGTTCGCCAGGGGACTATAGTTACCTAGTTTAGCAACGGGATAGTTGGTATTGCTGGTAAATTTGACGATGGCTAAATCTGCTCCATCAGCCAAGTTAATATCGCTCGGTTGGATTTGATAGATTTCCTGGTCGTGGGCGATCGCTTTAATCCCAGTATGGCTTTGCTTGGGTTGTGTATCTGTCGCTGGTGTCTCGACGACGTGTTTAGCTGTCAGCACATAGTAAGTATTTCCTTGTTTGGCGATGATTACCCCCGAACCATTCCCTGCTGAGTCTTCAATTCTCACCGTCTGTTGACGAGTTTCGCGGTTGAGTTTTGCCAGATATCCTGTCGGCGTAACTTGACGTTGCACCTTGGGGAAGTTCTGATAGCCATACAGAATATTGGAATTAAGCTGAGTTAGTAAGTTATGGACGGGTACGCCCCAATTTGCCGCTCGATATCCAGTGGCGCGTTTAGCCGTCGGTCTACTCCCATCAAAATAAGTATAGTTGGGTAAAATCGGGTACGAACCAATCGTATTAATTCCAATTACAAAGCCGCAACCATCGATAATCGGGCCACCGCTCATCCCCTGACGTAGTTCCTGTTCTCCCTTGTCGGTGGTATAGCCGATTTGAGTCCCATCATCCAATGGTACATCTGAGAGTTGGGATACTTTACCCTGTGAAAACCGCAACTTATCTGAGTCAAATGGGAATCCAGTAGTATAGATCGTTCTTGTCTCAGACAAGGGAGTAATACTTTCCCCAGTAGGATATTGGAGGGGCGCAACTTCATAGTTGGCACTGCTAGTAAATTGCAGCAGCGTGATATCGTATTTTGGGTTGATTTGAGTGTTGGGGAGGAGTTTTGCCGTGTGTTTTTGGCCGTCGGGAGTCCGAACTTGAAATTGAGTATCCCGCCCAACGACGTGTTGATTGGTTAAAACTAGATAAGTATTGCCCTTTTTAGCGATTAAGACTCCAGAACCCCCATGATTTGCCGAAGTGATTCGCATCGTGACTGCTTCAGCCGTCTTTTTAATCGCCTCAACCGTGGGAGCGCGAGTACCATCATCAGACGGTTGACAAATATTACCAGACAATGAACTAATAAGATCGTTTTGAAGTATGGGTGCAGATCTACCTGACTGAGAATCGATCGATCGAGCTGGATGAGTTGTGGGTAATAAAATTGCGATCGCCAGTATGCCAAATAGTCGGTTAAATTTCATGATAAATTTCGATCTGTAAAAAACGGGAGATTGAAATGATGCTAAAGATAGCAGTCTAAAATACAAGATCTGTGGCTATTTTTATGGTGTAGACAGAGCCTTAACTAAATCCTGCATATCGATCGCTGAGAGTCCATCTCCAGATTGCTCGATCGGTTTAGGTGGTTTCCCCCCTGCTCGATTGCGAGTCTCATCAATAATTTCTTGACTTTCCTTGAAATTATTTACAGTAAATAATAAATTAGTCCGATCGCAGGTTGGCTGTTTGTATGACAGCGCACAAATCAATCCTCGTCCATGAGAGTCTGAGCCGTTGCCTAAGTAATTGAAATCACCACGCTCCCACATCGCTCTCATTTTCCTAGAAATATTTTCACAACGATCTGCGGCAGTTTTAGGATTTTTGCGCCACACAATTATCTCGATTTTATTGGGGCTATCGTAGCGTCTAATCACAGTGACTGGTTCGCCTCGCTCGGTTCGATCGCAGTAAAAATCTACCTTGGCATTACCTTGAGCGCGAATAGAAATAGGTGGGAGTGCGACGATCCAGATCGAGCAAATACTAACAATTACTAGTGGTATAAAATAAGTATTCATTTTTTGTTATTTATAAATAGGGGAGTATGTTCGGGATATATGTATCGAGTGATATGTATCTCGCATTCACTTATAACTGCAAAATTTCTTTTGAATCAACCATAATAGGTTTAGTTGTAATTATATGACTTATATATCTTATGTTACTTTAACTATATTTTCTTCATGTATAGACAATAGATTTGTACTCATTGTTACAGCCCTTGCACTGAAGATTCATTGCCACCTATCATCACCTTTGGATAAATTATCAGTAAAAATGCGCCTACGCACATAAAATCCCAAAATTACCCAGATCCGCGACGGCGGGCTATTTGTTTGATGCTGAAGATCGTCCCACCTACCAGCACCATTGCCATCGCACTCACAACTGTCGGAATTCCCAAAGAGAAAAAAAACAACGCCATAGAAATCCCGATCGCGATCGCGATCGATGGAACTAATAGTTGCCATTTCAGCTTCCAGGTAGCAATGGCGATCGTTATACACCAAAAGAAAATCCATAGTAATTTCACCCCATCATCCCAATAGTCAACTAGAGGAAATTGATATCGAGAGTCAGCAGCACGAGTCAGGTAATCGAGAGCCAGTGCATCTCGATTTAGCATCGAATCGATCGATTGCGTACCCGACGGAATTCCTACTACAATAATTTTATCGGTAAGTAATTCTTTTATTCTACTAACTGGGAGATCTTGAATTTCATTAAGATTGAGGGGCTGTTTGAGGTCAATAGAATTAATTTTTGTTAATAAATGTCGATTTAATCTGATACCTTGTTGCGATAATTGTTGTGAATAAATTTTCAATGTCTCAGATGCGTTATTGCAATCGAGTTCAGACTGTAAATATTTAGCCTCTTCGAGCGACTTAATCCGACGCGTACAGCCTAAAACTAGATTGGATCGATTGAGTTGTTCGACATTATTTGAAAAATCCTCAACCACAACCCACATTAAAGGTTTAAATTTTGCCGAAAGATCTTCAATTTGTCTAGCTAATGGTTCGGCATCAGCTTGAGTAGACATTCCAAACAAAGATACATCATTGATAATCGTTACTTTTGAGGTGCCAGGGGCGATTTGCGATGCTTGGATCGCCTGGACTCGATCGATCGCCCAGTTTTCTAATCCAGCAATTGACGGCGTAGACTGGATTGATAAGGCTAAAATACTAACTAATAAACTTATCCCCACACCAGTCCAAATCCGACGTTTTGGCTGATTTAAATAGCTACATACCTCAACAACTTGCTGTGGAACGGGAATGCTAACCGCTGGCTGACATAAATCTTGCCAAGTCACATGATGACTGAGTGGGTTGTGAAATAAGACAGGCAACCAATCAGCAAAATGAGCGAAGTTATCCTCCGACAAAATCATTTGCGATCTAGCCGCTCCAAATGCTTCAGGAAAGCTCAACCCTTGACTATAAGATCTCAGCAGATCTGTCAGAAAACTTTGAGCCAGTTGATTGGGGATCTGCTCCCGCATCACGATAATATACGGCAGATTTACATCGCTCAATCGATCGGCTAATCCTAACCCACTGCAACAATTAAAAATCGCAATCTGTAATCCTCGATCGACTGCAATTTTAACTTTATCTCTGAGCCGTTTAATCTCGATCGGTGTATCATTATCTAGATAAACAAACCCACGTAAATTAGTATTATTTTCTTGAGTATCGCCATGACCATAAAAAATAAAGATATCGAAAAATTCTGCTAATGTGTCGCCGATCCCACGTAATGAAGGACGCTCCGAGCCAGGTAAACCTAAGATTTTGGCATTAACTTCCGGTAAATTGGGTAAAAATCCCGAACTGAGTTCTAAGTTAGGATCTCGTCCGAATACTCCCAGAATATTAAGCTTACTATTCCGTTGTGGCTTGACATCAGTAACATTCTTAAAATTTGGCTGAGAAAATACTTCAACTGCATGAGGATAAGCTTTAAACAAATCCCAAAAATGCCAAGGTAATTGCCAAATATTCTTTTGTTCAGACACGATCGTTACGACAATTAGATCTTGAGGCACTAATACAGCCCTAATCTCATTGATAATTTGCCGAAAACTACCCTGTTCGAGCCAATTGTCGATTGCTAATTTCAAACTGTCCTTTAATTCCTCGATATCCTGGGTTGAAGAATTAAGAATGGTATTATCATCAAACACACCAACATTAGCTATTGGAGACAGGAGACGATCGTTCTCAATCCCGAAGTTAGGAGCAGACTGTGGGGTATTCAGAGCGATCGGATATAGTAATTGCCATTGATTTAATAAATCTCGTAACTCAGGTACTGGGGATAAGCTACATTGATTGACGCTTTGTTTTTCGCCTCGTTGCTTAAATTCAATATTTACCCCTCTAAATCCCGATTCTATTCGACCTTCCCCTAGATAAATAATTACCTCATTCATTAATTTATTCCTATACTGTCACCCGTTCGACAATCCGACTATCGTTCAGCTTCAATTGGATATTTAACTCTGTGCCGAGCGGACAAGTATAAGCAGGTAACTGGATAAAATTATCATTATTTCTCGCTGTTACTTGTCTTAAAATAAATCCATCTCCATCTAAATAACTTAGCTGCAATTGTGGTGGCAAGCACCGAGCCGTCGCACTAGGATAGACTTGAACCACGACGCGCATTCGTTCGCATAGCGTCGGCTCTGCCGAATCGTCAGTCTCAGGTACGACTCCGATTAACAAAATTACTGTTTGCTGTTGGAGTTCGAGTTGAAGATTAATTAATTTTGCCCGATTGACAGTTTCGCGAACATTAGAACTTAACATCACACTCTTAGCAGTTTGCAAATTCTGCCAACCAGCAGCAATAGTATTTGTAAATTCATTCCGTACCCAATCAACCAAGCTGAAACTTGCTACCGGAGTTTGGGCGATCGCCGCTCGTTGGAGCCGAGTTTCATGTAATTGCGATCGCAAGGTTGGATTGTTTAAAATTGCCCCCCATTCAGGAAAACTGAGTTTCGATCGTGGTGAATAGGCTGAAGGGATACTTAACTGTCTAATTGTATCTAGCGCGGAATCTAATGATGGAGTGGGGATTTCATCAACGATCGCCCGTTCGTTGAGAGCTAAGTCCGTTGCCAACCAGAGAATAT
>JAJAZF010000429.1 GCA_026785875.1 Chamaesiphon sp.
AATTCCAATTTACCATTACTGCTTGACGATCGCCTTTTTGGACGATAGTTGTCAAATCTTGACAGCTAACTCTAATAGTTGAAGCAGAAGCAGTAATTACTTGAGGCGCATTATCTTGAGCTGAATTTTTGGATGGTTCTGCGGAGTTTAAGTTATTTTGATTATTATCAATAACTGGAGGTAGTTGGGCTTGTGTTAGTTTGGGGATGGATAGGGCAGCGATCGAGACAGTACAAGCAAATAGAATTTGGGTGAGAATTGTGAGTTTCATTATTATTTAGTTAAAATTAAATTTATCTAAGCTACTGACTTAATTTAAAAACCTTGCTGTCTACGAGGATTTACAGTAGGACTTGATACTTTGGTAGTTTGATTATTTTGAATAGTTTGAGTATTTTGAATGTCCCGAACCTCCCGAACCTCCGCACTATTTCGGACTAGCTGCTGTTTGGCACTGTCGTAGTTATAGTAACCTGCGCCCATCGCTGTACTTGGTTGGATGCAGACAGTATCTGTGGTAATACCATTGACAAATACCAAGCCTGGAGCGCAAGCAACTCGCGTCACACCCCATTTATCTAGCACTGGAGTAACTCTATCTGTACTTTTGGCAGCTTCGATGCGTAACTTTTCTTTGGCGATTTCCGCATCAGCAGCAATTTTTGCTTTCCGCACCTCAGCATCAGCATTAATTTCCGCCGAGCGACTGGGTGGATTAATGAGACTATTAATAATGCTTACGCCAACACCAATTAAGTCGGTTGGATTAGCCTGCGCGATTGGAGGATTTGCTGTTGAGGGTTGGTCGTTGGCGTAAGCTGGTAAGCTAGCTGCTAAAATTGTCGTCAGTACTAATAAACTAAGTTTGATTTGGCGCATGTAATTCAATCCCCTAGTATTCCCTGCGTATCTTTATCTACACCTGCTCGATCGCAGTTTCCGTATTTCTTGCCAGATAGATATCAATTATCGCTCACAGCCGATCCAAAATTTCATAGATCGGCTTGGGAGCGCGAGTAGTAAGATGACACCCTTACAGGTTACTTGTGTACGGAGCATCCCTAGATAGTGGGTGCAAGCTATCAACTAATCTAATTTGAAATTAAATGGTAATCGGACATATACACCATGAGGATCGTTAAAGTTCTTTAGGATACTTAGTTCGGATTTTACTTTGAGTAATTCGGTGCTGAGGGGATCTTGGGTTTGGAGTGAGCGGACTTCTTTGCTCCCTGCAAATTGTTTGATAAGTTTTTCTTCCCAACCTTCGCTTGTTGGATACTCTTCTAGCTCCCAATCTTTATCTAATTTAGCAGTTTTAGCAGCATAATCGATCGCGTCATTGAGACCACCAATATCATCTACTAAGCCAATCTTTTTCGCATCAATACCCGACCAAACTCGCCCCTGGGCAATTTCAGCAACCTTTTGTTTTGGTAACTTCCGAGATTCGGAGACTTTATTTAGGAAATCATCATAGATATCATCGACCATTTGTTGAGATATCGCTAATTCTTGAGGAGTCCGAGGACGAGCGACGGTGTTACCATCAGCTAACTTCGATGTTTTGATTACATCCCAGGTAATCCCATTTTTGTTAGCCAATTTCTGATAGTTAAAATTGATGCCAATTACCCCGATCGATCCGGTAATTGTATTGGATTCGGCAAAGATTTTATTAGAGTAAGTAGAGATCCAATATCCACCAGATGCCGCGACATCACCCATTGAAATAACAACGGGTTTCTCTTTGTGTAAAAGTCGAACTTCACGTTGAATAATATCAGAGGCTAAAGCACTACCTCCTGGACTATTTACTCTGAGTACTACTGCTTTAATATCTTTATCTAGCCTGAGTTCGCGGAGCTGACGAGCTAGGCTATCACCACCTATTTGTCCTGAACTACCTTCGCCACTAACGATACTTCCTTGAGCATAAATTACGCCAATTTTTCGACTAGAACTTTTTTTCTGATTAGCTACTTCAGCATAATCCTCAATATCGATACGACGAAAAGAAGTTTTATCTTCTTTATCTGCACCACTAATTTTCTGAAGTTCTGTCAAAATCTCGTCGGGATAAGCCGTTCGATCGACTAACTTATTTTTAATTGATTGAGCGGCTGTAAACATGCCTCGATCGTCTGCCATTTTTTGGATGGATTCAGGTGTTAGTTGACGACTACTACCAACTGAGGTTTTGAATTCGCCCCAGAGATTATTTAATAACTGTTGAGTTTCCTGTCTTGCAGCAGGGCTGAATTTATCTAAAGACCAAGTTTCACCAAAGGATTTATATTTACCAACTCGAACAACTTCAACCCCGATCCCATATTTATCAAAAGCATTCTTGAAAAACATTGTTTCCGATCGAAAGCCATTAATATCGATCGAACCCATCGGATTGATAAATATTTGATTGGCGACTGATGATAGATAATAATCTCGTTTATCTATAGCGATATTATAAGCAATAATTTTTTTACCAGTTGCCCGAAATCGCTCTAGGGCAGTACGCACTTCTTTAAGTGTGGCAAAACCAGTACTACTGACTTTGCCATTACTACCATCTAAATAAATTGCGAGGATGCGTTTATCTTTAGCCGCAGCATCGATCGAGTTGAGCACAGATTTTAATTCAATCACACGATTGGCTTCGCCAGCGATCGCTTCTTGCAACGTTTTACCAGGATTGAGATCGACAATCGATCGCGATAAATCGATTGTCAAAATTGATTTATCAGGAATTTTAACTGTATCGTTACTATTAGTCGCACTTTGAATAATTGCTCCAATCGTTACGGAAACTATGGCGATCGAGACTGCCGAAAATAAAGTTAAGCCGAGCAGACTACCGACGGTACTAGCTAGAGCTTGTTTGAGAAATTGACGCATACAATAATGTGTGAGGAAGTGAGGGTGGCGATGGCATTGGGGGAGGATCTGCCAACGCTACAGCCCGAAGCGTTGGCGAAGTATCGACAGCTAAATTGTGGATCGCAGCGCGCGATCGATCGGGGGATTAGTTGAGTTTTTAAAAATAAATTAAAATATTAAAGCTCGTAACTTCAATTATGCCCAGATTGCGCTCTGAATCCTACTTGGGTACTCAGAAAGTCTTCTAAATATAACTAGCCGCTGGGCAAAAATAGATATTTTTGGTAGCTTCACCTCAGCAGATTGAGACAATTAGCTTGTTGGAGGGCGGATAAGCTGGCATTTCCCGTACAAAATAGCACTGTCTGAATTTCTGCCATCAAGATTTGGACTAATTCGGCTACCGCTGCTGTCGAGATATCCGCAGCCTGAAGAAATGGTAACGCCAAACCAGCAACATCTGCGCCTAAAGCGATCGCCTTAGCTATATCTAAGCCATTGCGGACTCCTCCCGAAGCAATCAATGGTAGAGTCGGGGCAATCTGACGAATCGCCGTAATACATGTTGTTGTCGGAATCCCCCAATCAGCAAAAGTCTCGCCTAGTCTGCGTTGGAGGACTGTTTGAGCGCGTTCGCTCTCCACCTTTGCCCATGAAGTCCCGCCCGCACCTGCGACATCGATCCCGCTTACGCCCGCAGCGATTAATTGCTGTGCTGTGTTTGCGGAAATACCATTCCCCACCTCTTTGATAATTACTGGCACAGGTAGCCGCGCACAGACGGTAGCAATTCGATCGAGTAATCCCTTAAAATTTGTATCGCCCTGGGGTTGAATGCACTCCTGAAGGGGATTGAGATGCAAAATTAGCGCGTCTGCTCCTAATAATTCTACCGCCCGCCAGCATTCATCGATCCCGTATTTATAATTGAGTTGAACGGCACCGAGATTTGCTAGCAACAAGATATCTGGTGCAATTTGGCGAACTTGAAAAGTATCCGCCACCTGTGGTTGTTCGATCGCGACACGCTGAGAACCCACCCCCATGGCTAATTTATACACCTGTGCCACTTCTGCTAGGCGATAATTGATCTCCTTAGCTTGGGTGGTACCTCCAGTCATCGAGGACATCAAGATCGGTGCGCCGAGCTGTTTGCCGAGTAATTTGGTAGTAAGATCGATGTTCTGGTAATCTAACTCTGGCAGACAACTGTGGGTAAACTGATATCGATCGAATCCACTTCCCTGCTGAAACTGGACATCTGACTCCAAACATATCCGAATATGTTCGGCTTTGCGTTCAACGGTGGACATAGTGGCTAGTTGCTGGGGGAACCCGACTCGATTTCAAGTACTCACGAATCTAGTTATTTATTATGATGGAACCACCCGTAAATAGCATTAAACTTTCACAAACAGCTAAAGACCAATTGGTCAAACTCAAGCGATCGACTAAAATCGAACAGTGGAATATCCTCTGTCGTTGGGCATTTTGTCGATCGCTAGCCGAAACGGCACCCCCTTCGCTAGTACCAATTCCAGCCGATAGCAATCTCGAAATGACTTGGCGGATCTTTGGTGGGGATATCGCAGATATTCTGATTCTCGCACTCAGACAGCGGTGCGATCGAGATGGATTGGAACTCACACCAGATATCTTGTCCCAGCAATTTCGACTACATTTACATCGGGGGATTGGCTATCTAGCTGGCGATCCTAATATTCGCAAAATCGAACACTTAGTAAATTTAGCAAGCGTTAATATTAATTGATAATTGATAATTGATAATTGATAACTGATAACTGATAGCTAGGCGGGTTCCCCGCCCAGCTATTGATAATTGGGTTTTTAAGATGGGGATTTAAACCCCTTAATTTTGTTAACGCAAAAGCCGATCGGCTATGGTTTAGCTTATCGGCTTTTGCTATGACTTTTAGGATGGAAGGTACAGGACTCGAACCTGTGACAGCCTGCTTGTAAGGCAGGAGCTCTACCAACTGAGCTAACTTTCCTTGTTTTGATACATATCCATAGTAACTGATATTTAAAATCTAGTCAAGCGATCGCGATGATCCAATATCTTGAAAGCGTAAATATTCAAACGCCGTAGCTCACTGGCACTGTGATATATTTGTTGCCAAGTCAATATCGATCGTCAGAAATCCAGCTAAATACATCAGTATTCCATCCACTAGAGTCAATTTCCAGACTATGAAAGTTCTAAATAACTGCTAACCGATGCGTATTGCTTTATTCACCGAAACTTTTTTACCAAAAGTCGATGGAATTGTCACTCGACTCAAGCACACGATCGAGCAGCTCCAACTGCATGGCGATGAGGTGCTAATCTTCTGTCCAGAGGGAGGGTTACAATCTTACTGTGGAGCGAAGATTTATGGACTCTCAGCCTTTCCCCTACCCCTCTATCCCGAACTAAAATTAGCTCTGCCTCGCCCTGAAATCCGGCAACAATTAGCCAAATTTCAGCCAGATCTGATTCACGTTGTCAATCCAGCCGTATTGGGACTAGCTGGAATTTTTTACGCCAAATCAACGGAAATCCCTTTACTAGCTTCTTATCATACTCATTTGCCCAAATACCTCGATCACTATGGGCTGGGGATATTTGAAGGGCTATTATGGGAGCTGTTAAAAGCGGCACACAATCAGGCAGCATTAAATCTTTGTACTTCTAGTGCGATGGTGCAAGAACTTAGCGAGCATGGGATCGATCGAGTCGATTTGTGGCAACGGGGTGTAGATACCAAAACTTTCGATCCAGCTAGGGCAACGCCGGAAATGCGTGACTATTTGATCCAAGGTCAGCCAGGGAGCCGTTTGTTGTTATATGTGGGCAGACTTGGAGCTGAGAAGGAAATCGAGCGGATTAAGCCCGTTCTAGCGGCGATTCCTGGTGCTAGACTGGCGATCGTCGGTGATGGCCCTCATCGAGCTTACCTAGAGAGCTACTTTGCCGATACACCGACTCACTTTGTGGGCTACCTGGGTGGCGAAAAACTAGCAGCCGCTTATGCTGTAGCCGATGCGTTTATTTTTCCATCGCGGACGGAGACATTAGGTTTGGTACTACTCGAAGCAATGGCTGCGGGTTGTCCGGTAATTGCGGCTCGATCGGGTGGGATTCCTGATATTGTTACAGATGGGCAAAATGGCTATCTCTTCGATCCTCAAGATCCCCAAGGTGCGATCGTCGCTACTCAAAAACTCTTTGCGGAGCCAGACTCTAATCTCAAGCTGCGCGCGCGTGCCAGATCGGAAGCCGAACGCTGGAGTTGGGCTTCCGCGACACAGCAGTTACAAGGTTATTATCGCCAAGTCGTCAGGAGCTAGAAGCTATCAACTATCAACTATCAACTATCAACTATCTAATCCCCCGTCTTGCGCTGAAGAGTCCGCCCCGATCCCCAACTGTTTTTTGCTGCGCTTGAGGGCTTTCCAGAGACTTTTGATTTGCTGGTAGGATTCTTCTGGGGTCAGCTTACCCGCACTCTCTAAACTACAGATGAAACTAACTTTCTGAGTAAATTCTTGTAAGTTGCTGTTAAATATTAATTTTTCGGGTGTAAACTCACCGTTGTAGCGATTGTTGTTGTACAAAAAGAAGTCGCTTGCTTTTGACATTAATATGGCCTCCTAATTGTGACGATCCAATAATGAGCGGCAGATTGTGGTAATTTCTTGCCCGAGCGGGTGGGAAACTAAATCTCGAAGACTGAGAAATACTGGGGAATATATTATGAGGTCTGTGAGTAGATCGGATAATTTGGATAACGCCAAAGGCGTTGGCATAGTCTCTACCCAGGCAATATGCCGAAGTTCTCGATCGCGAACTGTAGGCTCTAACCAATCGTTGCCACTGGGCACATATCCTCACTGACGATACTCGTGCAGATCTGTGACTGTTTTAACCTTTTCTTCATCTAAGCGATCGCAAGTGGAACCTTAGAGATTAAGATTTAAGTGTTAAGTGTTGACGAATAGTGATTAGCTACTAACGATTGTCAACTAAAATTTGATGCTACTGCAATCATAACTATTTTCGCATGACTCGTCATCCACAAATTTACGAAGGTAAAGCCAAAATTCTATACGCTACCGACGATCCAGATGTGTTAATGGCTTATTTCAAGGATGATGCTACTGCTTTCAACGCCCAAAAGCGGGGGACGATCGTGGGTAAAGGCGAAATTAATTGTCAAATTGCGGCACACTTATTTCGATCGATCGAAGCTCAAGGCATTGCTACTCACTATATTGACTGTCCAGCAGTCAATGAAATGCGCGTGAAGTCGGTACAGATTATCCCGATCGAAGTGGTAGTCAGGAACATTGCTGCGGGTAGTTTATGCCAACAAACAGGAATAACTATGGGCACGATCCTACCTCGACCGTTAGTTGAATTCTTTTACAAGAATGACAGCTTAGGCGATCCGCTGCTCACGCGCGATCGGCTGCTACTGATGGAACTGGCGACTTCAGCCCAGCTAGATATCCTGCACGCTAAAGCGATCCAAATCAATCATATCCTCCAAAACTTTTTCAAACTGTGCGGAATTACACTAGTTGACTTCAAAATCGAATTCGGTGTAGACAAACAACAGCAGATCTTACTTGCGGATGAAATCAGTCCTGACAGTTGTCGGTTATGGTTGATTGGGGAACCCGATCCCAACTTACGAGTCTTAGATAAAGATCGGTTCCGTCGCGATCTGGGCAATATTGAAGATGCCTATCAGCAAGTGCTTACAAGAGTTTTAGGAGTCAGGGAGTAGCCTCCGGTGGGAATGATGCCAACAGACGCGCACCAAGTATTCTCGCCGCTAGCTACTAGCCACTATCTACCATACATAAATATGAAATTTAAATTACTTTTGGTTGCTACAATTGTGGCGATCGGTCAGATATCTCACAATGTCCCAGCCAATGCCGAGTCCACTCAAATCGAGAGACTAGTCTCTGAGGATAAGCTAGCTAGTTCGCTCTCAAAAACCCCAGCGACGATCGTCGGCGGAAAGCCCGCTCCCCTGGAGAATCGCCTCCCGATCGCAACAGCTAAAGATTTACTAGCTCAATCGAGCCGAAAAAGCCCATCAGCGCAGCGCAAACCGCTGCAACCACCAGCCAACCCAACCAAGCCCAGTCCGCCCATCCAGAGCCAGAAACCAGCTACTCCAGCCACAAATCAAAAGCAGGTATTAGTTTCAGACATCATCATCCGTACTCCAGGAGGAGCATTAACACCAGAGCTAGAATCAAAAGTCCGTCAAATCCTCACTGTCAAAACCGGACAACCAACCACCCGCGAACAACTAGAGCAGAATTTAAATGCGGTTCGGGCTTTAGGTGCTTTTTCAGCGGTCGAAATTATTCCTGAAGATACTGCCAAAGGTGTCAAACTGAGCTTTTTGGTCACGCCCTACGGTGCCTTGCGACAGGTTCAAATTAAGACGCTCCCAGCCAATAGTAGTACCATCCTCAAGCAGACAGACGTAGACAGCATCTTTGGAATCCAGTACGGTAAACAGCTAAATGCTGTCGAACTCCAAGCGGCAATTAAACAACTAAATGCCTTTTATCAAAAGCAGGGATATAACCTCGCTCAAGTGGTAGATGTGGAAGAACTTGGTGCTGACGGTACTTTGAAGTTGGTGATTGCGGAAGGACTGATCGAAGATGTTCAGGTGCGTTTTCTCAATAAAGAGGGTTCGCTGGTTGATGACAAGAAAAAACCAATTACAGGTAATACTCGACCATTTATCGTTACTCGCGAAGCTGAGTTAAAACCAGGCAAAATCTTTAACCGGAACACTGCTGAAAAAGATCTCCGGCGGATTTATGGTTTGGGGCTATTCGATGATGTCCGCGTATCCTTTGCCCCAGGTAGCGATCCGGCAAAAGTGCTCCTTCAGTTCAACGTGATCGAGCGGAAGACCGCTAATATTTTAGCTGGGGGCGGGATTAGCTCGACGAGTGGTTTATTTGGGAGTGTCAGCTATAACCAATTGAATATCGGTGGGAATGCTCAAAAACTCGGTGCTGAACTTCAAATCGGCACCAGATCTGACGTATTATTTGACTTGAATTTCACCGATCCTTGGATTGCGACTGACCCCAATCGCACGTCTTATACTGCCAATATCTTTCAACGTCGATCGACATCATTGATCTTTGATGGTGGTAAAACACCAGCATATATCCCCAATACCACAGACATTCCTCGGATTCGGCGACAGGGCGGCGGTGTGACGTTTAGTCGTCCGCTCAATGGCGATCCTTTTAGTGACAGTGCTTGGCGCGGTTCGCTGGGATTGCAGTATCAACGAGTGGCGATTCAGGATGTGGATGGTGGATCGATCGTCCCAAGAGATTCACGCGGTAACGAGCTGACTTTTAGTAAAACTGGACAAGACGATCTGTTGATGGTGCAATTGGGCATCACTCAAGATTTACGAAATAGTTTTGTCGATCCTACCCAAGGTACACTGCTCAAGCTGGGACTAGATCAGTCGGTACCAATTGGACTCGGAAATATATTTATGACCAGAGCCAGGGTGAGTTATACCAACTACACACCCGTAAAATTTCTTAATTTCACCCCTGGTTCCCAAGCACTGGTATTCAACGTTCAAGGTGGGACAATCGTGGGAGACTTACCACCCTATGAAGCCTTTAGTTTGGGCGGGACTAGCTCGGTTCGAGGCTATGAGGATGGCGATGTTGGTTCGGGACGCAGTTATGCTCAGGCTACCGCCGAATATCGCTTTCCGCTCATATCGATCGTCGGTGGTACGCTCTTTGCAGATTATGGCAGCGATCTAGGTACTGGAAACAGCGTTCCAGGCAATCCAGCCGGAGTTCGGAGCAAACCAGGTAGTGGTTTTGGCTATGGTGCTGGGATTCGGGTGAATTCGCCGATTGGGCCAATTCGGATTGACTACGCGTTCAATAGTCGTTCGGAAAGTCGGATTCAATTCGGGATTGGGGAAAGATTCTAGATTGCTCGTAGGATGCGTTAGGCTGTCTTGTCTCGCTATCTTGTCTTGATTCGCTAAACCCTCTCTGCGAGACGCTGCGCGAACGGGGAACCCGAGGAGCGCGAATCGCTGTCTCGCTAGACCTTCGGGTTTCCCGAGGAGCGCGAGCCGCTTGGCTAATACATCCTACGGAAGTTTTTTTAGTTATCTGGATGATGAGATTGATTAGACCAATGAGTAGAAGGTGTTGACACTAGTTAAATTATTTTCGATCGGATTATCGATCTGGTTGGTGAGTGTGACTCCGGCTAGGGCAGATTTTTGTCGTCAGGTGGACACTCAGCAGATTTGTATTCTCGATATTAAGCGGAGTGCGAAGAATTACTGGCAGTATCAGGCGATGGTGAGTATCGATGGAGTCAAACAACCAGCCGCGTCTTATGATTGTCGCGATCGCTTAATTACCGACCCCGATGGTAATATGTCATCATTTCGATCGCGTAAAGATGGCAAAATTGTCTGTAGCCTCTATCGACCTAGAGGGTAAGAGTATCGCCTAATCCTCATACCGCGATATACTGATAGGGAAAATCTTACTAATATTTATCTCGATCGGCGGAAACCTAAATCAAGCGAAGAGGATGGATTTCTGCGGTCGTGAATAGCCAAGCAGGGACATATGAATTCAGGAATTGACCTCCAAGGAACTTTTATCCAATCCCTCAGTGACCTTGGTATCTCAGCCGAACTGGCGAAAGTGCTCTGGATGCCGTTTCCGATGTTGCTGATGATTATCGGTGCCACAGTCGGGGTGCTAGTCAATGTGTGGTTAGAACGGAAGATTTCAGCCGCCGTCCAACAACGGATCGGCCCGGAATTTGCTGGCCCATTGGGTGTGTTGCAACCAGTTGCTGACGGTTTGAAACTGGTGTTCAAAGAAGATATTACCCCAGCCAATGCCGATCCGTATCTGTTCACGATCGGGCCGATTTTGGTAGTGATGCCAGTATTTATCTCTTACCTGATCGTCCCGTTCGGACAGAATTTGGTGATTACCAATGTCAATACCGGAGTATTTTTGTGGATCGCTTTCTCCAGTGTCGTCCCGATTGGCTTGCTGATGTCTGGATATGCGTCCAATAATAAGTATTCGCTCATTGGTGGGTTGCGCGCCGCTGCTCAGTCGATTAGCTACGAAATTCCGTTGGCTTTGTCCGTGCTAGCGATCGTGTTGATGTCCAATAGTCTCAGCACGATCGATATCGTCGAGCAACAGTCAGGCTATGGCATTTTATCCTGGAATGTCTGGCGACAACCAGTTGGTTTTGTGATCTTCTGGATTTCGGCACTAGCTGAATGCGAACGTCTGCCCTTTGACCTGCCAGAGGCTGAGGAAGAGCTGGTAGCTGGCTATCAGACCGAATACTCAGGGATGAAATTTGCCCTGTTCTACATCGCTTCTTACGTTAACCTAGTACTATCTGCGCTATTGGTTGCCATCCTCTATCTAGGTGGTTGGTCGAGTCCGATTCCGATCGAAGTATTAAGTAATTTAATTGGTGTCGATCCGGCAACTTCCTGGGTACAAGTAGTCGATGCGTCGCTAGGCATCGGGATGACAGTCCTCAAAGCCTATTTCTTGGTCTTCCTAGCCATTATCACCCGTTGGACTGTACCCCGCGTCCGGATCGACCAACTCCTCAATCTCGGCTGGAAATTCCTCTTACCCATTGCCCTTGCTAACTTGCTGATTACGGCTGCACTCAAATTAGCATTCCCAACTGCTTTTGGTGGCTAGGACCGCAGTCAGTCGCCCAGGTGATGAGGACAATCGATCGTTGGGGCAAAACCTGCCCTAACCCAGCCGATCTGCTGGTATGGCGGTTGCTATAAACTAAATCTCTGGCTTCGTTTTGAAATGGTGGTATCAAGCTCTACAGATCCTCACTCTTAACTCCTAACTTACCCATGCTCAAATTCCTGAAACAAGTAATCGATTACGGCAAAGAAACCGCTCAGGCTGCCAAGTATATCGGGCAAGGACTAGCCGTGACATTCGACCACATGCAGCGTCGTCCCGTAACGGTTCAATACCCCTACGAGAAACTAATTCCCTCTGAAAGATTTCGGGGCAGGATTCACTTTGAATTTGATAAATGTATCTCTTGTGAAGTCTGCGTGCGGGTATGTCCGATTAACTTACCTGTCGTTGATTACGAGTTTGACAAAGCTAGCAAGAAAAAGAAACTCAATAGCTACAGTATCGATTTCGGGGTATGTATCTTTTGTGGCAATTGTGTAGAATACTGTCCTACTAATTGCCTCTCGATGACCGAAGAGTACGAACTATCGACATTCGATCGTCACGAACTAAATTATGATAGTGTGGCTCTGGGTCGCCTACCAACCAAAGTTACTGACGATCCGATGGTTACAGCCCTCCGCACGATGGCATATCTACCTAAAGGTGTGATGAGTCCTCGTGATTTACCTGCTGGTGCTCAACGTGCAAATAGCAATGAATAACTAGAAAACTTATCCGCTGCTCACACAATGAGCATCCTGGATAAGTTTCTCGCATCCAAATTACTAATAATTAATAACAAAAATGCAAATTGCTGAAGGTGTGCAGTTAGTTACATTCGGAATTCTCTCAGTGTTGATGTTGGGAGCAGCTTTGGGTGTGGTTCTGTTTGCTAATATTGTTTATTCCGCCTTTCTATTGGGTGGAGTATTCATTAGTATGGCGGGAATTTATATCCTGCTAAATGCTGACTTTGTTTCGGCGGCGCAAATCTTAGTTTATGTTGGAGCAGTCAACGTCTTAATCTTGTTTGCGATCATGCTGGTCAACAAACGTGAGGACTTCAAACCGCTGAAAAATAATTGGATCAGACAGGGGACAACAGCATTGGTTTGTGCTGGTTTATTTACACTTTTGAGTACTGTTTCGCTCGTTACTCCCTGGGCAATTTCAACTACAACAATACCGTTGGCAAGCTCGATTGTCCCATTAGCCAAGCACTTTTTCACTGATTTTTTATTGCCATTTGAATTAGCTTCGATCCTGTTGTTGATGTCGATGGTAGGTGCAATCATTCTTGCCCGTAGAGATTTCCTTCCCGATAGTGTTGGCACTTCAACCCCAGATAGTCTCACTCTTCCCGAACGTCCCCGCGAATTAGTTGGGAAATAAGTTGATACTTCCTGACTTGTGTCAAATTAGACATCTAGGGGAGGTGGTGAATGGTGAATGGTGAATGGTGAATGGTGGATAGTGAATGGTGAATCATGATGTCTATTTCTTGAAAGTTCAGGGAATAGTTGACAGCTAAATTTCTGTCAAGAGCAATTAGACAGGCATTGTATAATAATAAATATCTATATGACATTGCAATTACAATATTTTTTAATTTTAGCTGCCGCGCTCTTTTGTATCGGTATTTATGGACTAGTAAATAGTCGAAATGCGGTGCGAGTATTGATGTCGATCGAGTTGATGTTAAATGCAGTCAATTTGAACTTGATGGGCTTTTCTAATTACATCGATCCAGCCGAAATCAAAGGACAAGTATTTACAGTATTTGTAATTGCGATCGCAGCGGCGGAAGCGGCTGTAGGACTAGCGATCGTCTTATCAATTTATCGTAACCGCGATACTGTCGATATGGAGCAGTTTAATTTGCTTAAATGGTAATCCTTTAAGATTCGATGGTAGGGTGCCGCACCCTACCATGACTCGATCGTTTTAATTCACAACCCATGCGCATGAATTCTTTTTGGCAACGCCTAACATTATCAGATTTATCCCCAGATAAATGGGTTGATGCTAGTTATATTCATCGCTGGGTAGGTAGTCTCAAATCTTGGCGACAGGAAAGTTGGTTGATGCAGTGGGGCGATGAATTTGGGGCGATTTTGACATCCTTAGTCTTCATTATATCGCCCTTCATATCATCGATACCAGGACTATCGACGGAAACAATTGCATTATTACTGACTGGAGTGGCGGCTTTTTGGGTATTGCTAACTCTGACTGACAATCGCGGTGGTGGAATTACCCCCATTCACATCACGCTCCTGGTATTCTGGGGCATTTCAGCCATCTCAACTGGTTTATCACCAGTAAAAGATGCCGCATTTAGAGGGCTGACTTTAATGAGCCTCTATTTGCTATTATTTGTGATGTTGGCGCGGTTGTGTCGATCCAGTCAGGTGCGGAATTGGTTAATCGCAATTTACCTGCATGTTGCGCTAGTCGTCAGCGTTTACGGCATACATCAATCGATTTATGGTGCAAAACAATTGGCAACTTGGGTAGATGCTGAATCTACCTTGGCAAAGACGACACGAGCCTATAGTTATCTGGGCAATCCTAATCTTTTAGCTGGGTATCTTCTACCCGCGATCGCCTTTAGTGTCGCAGCATTCTTTATCTGGCACAGTCGGTTGCAAAAAACCCTGGCGATCGTGATGGTAGTCGCCAATACCTACTGCTTGCAAGTTACATACTCCCGTGGTGCCTGGGTTGGAGCCTTTTTAGGTACTCTTGTCGCCGCTGGATTAGTTTACTATTGGCTGCGCCCTGGATTGCCCAAATTTTGGAAATCGTGGGCATTACCGCTGGTTTTTGGGGGAATTCTGGCGATAAGCGCGATCGCGTTGCTACTGATTCCCAGCTTGCGCGATCGAGTGTTGAGTATTTTTAGTGGTAGTAAAGATAGTAGTAATAATGTGCGGCTCGAAGTCTGGAAAGCTGTAGGGAAAATGATTCACGATCGACCGATATTTGGATTTGGTCCTGGCGATCGAGTGTTCAAGAAGATTTATCCGATTTATCAAACTAGTCCGCGATTCAGTGCGCTTGCTGCGTACTCTCTGTTTCTGGAAACGATCGTCGAGATTGGCTATGTTGGTTTTGCCTGTCTGCTGTGGATGATTGTCGTAACGTTTAATTGTGGCATCAAAGGTTTAGCAAAATTGCGCCAAACCAGAGATCCTCAGGCTTTTTGGTTGATGGCGGCGATCGTGGCAATGGTAGCCCTGCTCGGACAAGGTACTACCGATACCGAGTGGTATCGTCCGCAGATTCAAACCCTCTGGTGGTTGGTAGTGGGGATTATTGCCAGCTTTGATCGAGGATTAGAGCCTACAGGGATGCCCCTAACAACTGACACAATCGACAAATATCCCGCCGATGCCTAATTTTCTCGCCCTAATTCCTGGATCGAATTGGAAACACCCCAATCCGCGCTTACAAACAGCGTGGAAATTTGCCAGGATCGGGTCGATCATTTTTCCATTAATACCGAGCTTGGGCGTATTGCCGATCTTGTTTGCAATCGTCAAAACATGGCAACATTGCGGACGAGAAATTATTCAGCATCGATTGAATTGGGGTTTTGCACTGCTGGCACCTTGGCTGATTGTAATGTCGCTATTTGGGATTGCGCCTGGTGATGCTGCTTTAGGTTTAGTAAATTTCTTGCCATTCTTTGCATTCTTCGCTGCATATAGCACTCTGATTCAATCGCCCGAACAGTTACGGCAATTAGCTTGGATTTTGATAATTCCAGCTTTGCCGATTATGTTGTTGGGATTGGTGCAATTGTGCGGTTACGGTGTGACTATACCGATTCTAGGTACTCCAGGCTACATCTTGCAAATCTACCCATCTGGCAATCCTCTGGGGCGGATGTCTGCGGTATTCGGACATGCCAATCATTTGGCAGCTTACCTGCAAATGGTGTTTATTTTTACGATCGGTTTATTTGCTGACACCTACGAACAAACTGCGGCAATCGGCGGGGTCGGAAATGGGAGATACTGGAAATCACCGACTTTGTGGTGGTTGGGATCGATGCTGATAATTTGTGTTGCATCGCTAATTCTGACTAGCTCCCGTGGTGCTTGGGCTGGGGCGGTTTTGAGTAGTCTGATCTTTACAATTTATCAGGGATGGTACTGGATCTTAGGAATTGTGACCGCGATCGGCACTGTAATTTTAAGTGCTGCATACGCGCCATCGCCACTCAAAGCACAACTGAGATCGATCGTGCCACGGTACTTTTGGGCGAGAATCACTGATGAAATGTACCCCGACAGACCAGAAGCACTAACACGCTTATCTCAGTGGAAATTTGCCTGGAATTTGACCCAAGCTCGTCCGATTACTGGCTGGGGATTACAGAGCTTTGGGCCACTATATCAAGAGTCTACACAGATTTGGTTGGGCTACCCGCACAATTTGCTGTTGATGTTATCCTCCAATGTAGGTATCCCAGCAACGATCGCGCTATCTAGCTTAGTTGGCTGGGTTTTAGCGCAGTCTACGCTCCTGTTTCTCAATTTTCCCCTCCAATGGCGATCGGAACGAACGATCTTTTTTACCTATCTACTTGCCTTTGGCGGGTTTATAATATTCAATATCACTGATGTGACCGCCTTAGAATTGCGCTTAAATACTCACGCTTGGCTGATTTTGGCGAGTATGTGTGGAATCGTCTATCGCGCCAGATCCAGTGGCTAGTAGCTAGTGAGCAATCCGGTGAATAATCAATATCAAAATTACTACGATCTTTTAGGGGTACATGCTAGCGCGTCAGCGATCGAAATTCGGCGTGCTTATCGGGAATTGAGTAAAAAATATCATCCTGACACTACCACATTAGCCAAGGCAAAAGCCACGGTTAAATTTCAAGCCTTGAATGAAGCTTATGCCACCATCAGTCATCCCGAACGTCGTTCGGTATACGATCTGGAAATAGGCTATTCGCGGGTGTTTGCGATCCAATCCCCTCCCCAGTTTCAAACCCTCAAACCACGTCCTGATAAGTATCGACCTTCAGCATATCTCGATCCGACAGATCGACCGCTCTCTGCTGGGGAAATTTTTGCTCTATTTATGTTGATCGCAACCTTCCTCGGCTGCCTCATCTTGGCAATCACCATCGGGATCGTCAGGGGTGAATTATGAACGCGCTCGCTTCAACTCCCGATTCAGCCAAAAGTATTAGCACTTGAGTATTTCAGCGATTGGAGCGAGAATTTAGATAGTACCTCTAAATCGTCTATGGATATCCTCCACAAAAAACTAGCCATAGGCACGATCGCGATTGTCGCAAGTAGTGGAATTGGTGCGGGTGTTGGTAAATATTTCCGCCAGCAAC
>JAJAZF010000430.1 GCA_026785875.1 Chamaesiphon sp.
ACGTAGATGGGATAGTTGTAGGCAAGCCGATTTAACTCGGCATATTTGCGATAAATAGGATTCTGCCCTGTGTAGTAGAGAGCGTAGACTCCTGTGCCTAGAAATGTTTCTGTGGGTGGAAGTGGATGAACGGGTGTACCGTTAAAGAATCTAACTGCATCTTTGACAAGTTCGACAAAGGCTTCGCTTTTGTAGATATGCTTCTTTCGGTCAAACTCGATGGACTTCATTATGACAGAATCTCTCAAAACCCATAGATAACATAACATAGGATTTAGCCCACATCGTAAAACTCGCAATCTTGGCAGGGACAATTTATGAATTGCCCCTACTAAGATTGCTCGATATAGATACAAGAAACATGACAAAATCAAACAATAAATCGAGTCGATCGATCCAATCAAAAGGCTGTCATTATTCAGTCAATCGAGCCTATTTCCTGACTAATATCGTAGTGTAAACATTAACCTTGTAGGGGCAGGTTTATGGAATCGCTCCAAACCTGCAATTAACCTAATTCAAACCTGCCCAACCCCACCAACAACTTGATGAGTAACTAGAAAAGCCATAGGGTAAAACTTAATTAAATTAAATAATCCACCCCCCTGGAAGCTACCTCTTACCGATGGCATCCAGAAATCTCTCATTATGCTTGTTTCCTCATAAGGATAAACCCAATAGAAAACATGAATATCCTCATGAATCGGAATCGATGGATCTATTACAGATGGTCTAATCAGCTTGTCGATAATTACTTCATCTGTCTCAGTTTTAGCGGCAAGAAGATGCCCTAAGATAGAACGCAGCACAGCATTAGGTTGACATTCGACTTCAAAAGAATCTGGTAAGACTAAATTGCTTTCAACAAAGCTTTCAATTTTTCGAGAAAGTTCTCCTAATTGCTTGTCGTATTTTCTACCTAAAAAATTATTGCAATCAGCACATATTGTTTTGAAAGTAACACCATTTTGAATCGATCTTGGACGGAAAGATTTGTCACCAATCATTTGATATAACAAATTAGAAATAAATCTATTTTTTGTAGGAGGACAACATTGAGGCGGCACATGATCGACTGACAATTTTTTTTCTTTTTCACAAATATTACAAATATTATCTTTTTTGTAAAACTTCTCACCAAATAAAACTTGTGATTTTCGGGATGTTGTCATGATTTCAATCAGATTTTGAGCAAATACTGCTTTATCGAGTCAAAAAAATTATAGTTCATTTGTTCTAATAAGTCTAATTACAATTACCCAAGATGTGAGACCCTCGTATGGTGCACGATCGAATCCCCCAAACTCACAAACGGACGAGAGTCTGCTAAGATAATCTCTTGGGAAAATGCGGACTCGTGCCGCCAAGGGATGCAGCTAAAACTTATGGTACACATCAAACAGGTAGAACTGTCCCATTTCAAATCCTTCGGTGGTACTACTAAAGTCCCGATTTTGCCTGGATTTACTGTGGTATCGGGGCCGAATGGTTCGGGGAAGTCAAATATTCTCGACGCGCTGTTATTTTGTCTCGGATTGGCTAGTTCCAAGGGAATGCGGGCGGAACGGTTGCCGGATTTGGTCAATCACGATCGATCGACTAAGGGCGTGTCTGAGGCGATTGTGACGGTGACTTTCGATCTGGGGAATGAGGATGAGCCAGCACCGGAAATTGAGGTTATCGATATCAGCAGTAGATCTCCAGCTCCGCCGAAGCAAAGGTTGGCGAGTGAGTGGGTGGTGACGCGGCGGCTGCGGGTGAATGCTCAGGGTGGTTATACGTCGAACTATTCGATTAATGGGGAGGCTTGCAATCTCGCGGAGTTGCACGATCGATTGAATGCGCTGCGGATTTATCCTGAGGGCTATAATGTGGTGTTGCAGGGGGATGTCACCAGCATCATCTCGATGAATAACAAGGAGCGGCGGGAGATTATTGATGAACTCGCGGGTGTGGCGGCTTTCGATCGCAAGATCGATCGAGCTAAGAGTACACTGGATGAGGTGAAGGAAAAGGTCGAGAAATGCAATATTGTTGCCACAGAATTGGTGGCTCAACGGGACAGATTAGCGCAGGATAAAATTAAGGCTGAGAAGTACCAAAGATTGCGGACTGAATTTCAACAGAAGTCTGTGGAAGAGGTGGTGTTAAAGTGGAAGAATCTTCAGCAGAAGCAGTCGAATATTCAGGCAGATTTAGGTAAGGGAAAAATTGCGCTGGTTGAATTGGATCGACAAGTTACCGATCTTCAAGGCGAGATCGGGACGACGACTACAGAAGTCGAGCGGTTGAATGCTTGTGTGCGGGCTTTGGGTGAGGAGAAATTATTAGTGGCTCAAGCGGAGTTAGCGACGCAGCAAGCGGAACAACGTCAACTAGTGCAGCAGCAACAAGAGCTGACTACAAATCGCGCAAATACCTATACTAATCAACAGCAATCTGCGACGCAATTAGCTAATTATGAGGGAGAGTTTAAAAGTTTAACTAGCAAACAACAGCAGTTAGAAACTACCCAATTAGCGCAACTAATTATCGATCGCGATGACACTCAATATCAGTTAGGATTAACTAAGGAAAAAGCTAGCTCGATCGCATCCGCATCTACGGCTTGGGTTGAGGAACAAACCCAAGTTAGTCGGCAGATAGAAACTACACTTCAGTTATTAAGTAAACAGCGCACGGCTCAAGCACAACTGACCGAACGTCGCAGTCAGTTAGCTGAAAAAATATCTGAAGAAACAGATCGCTTGGCAACCGTTAGCCCCGAATTAATAGCGAATCAAAATAAAGTCACCCAATTACAAGATAAACTCGCGCAATCGACGGGCGAATTAGCAGTATTAGAAAATAAACTTACCGCCGTTCAAACCAACGTTGATACCCAACTCGAAACCCAAAAACGGCTATTACAAGAACAGCGGGATAAACAGCGTTTAGTTGATAAATTAGAAGCCCAGAATCAAGTCCAACAGGAAGCCCAAGGCACCTTCGCAACTAAGATTATCCAAGAAGCCAAAATACCTGGCGTATATGGCTTAGTCGCTCAATTAGGCAAAGTCGATCCAGCCTATCAATTAGCTCTCGAAATCTCCGCAGGGGCAAGACTGGGCAACTTAGTCGTCGAAGATGATGGCGTAGCTTCCCGCGCGATCGAAATCCTCAAACAAAAGCGCGGTGGACGGGCGACATTTCTACCATTAAATAAGATTAATCCGCAGCCATTACGCGAGAATGCCGCATTAAGATCGACCCAAGGTTTCATCGACTATGCAGTTAATTTAGTAGACTTCGATCGCGAGTATGAAAATATATTTAATTATGTATTTGGTGGGACAATAGTATTTGACAGACTCGATCGAGCGCGGAGTTTATTAGGCAAACATCGCATCGTCACCCTCGACGGCGAATTGCTCGAAGCCAGTGGCGCGATGACAGGGGGAAATATCTCCCAAAAATCCACCCTCCACTTTGGTACCGCCGACGCGAGTGAATCCGCCGAAGTTCGCACTCTGCAACAGCGACTCGCCCAAATCGAACAGATATTGCAAGTCAGCATCGAAGTTGTCAATAAAAGCAATACCGAATTGCGTCAACTAAGTACCGCCGTCGCCGATACCCGCCAAAATCAACGGGAAATCAAACTCAATTTCGATCGCAATCAACAGGAAATCACCCAATTAACCAGCCAACAAACCCAACTCCAGCAGCAGATTTTTAAAAACCAGCAAGATCTAGATCTCACCATCACCAATCTCACCGCCCTAGAACAAACCTTACCAGCCCAAGAAGCCACCCTCGCCGAACATCATGCCGAACTCGCAGAACTCGAAAAATCCGGCGTACATAGCGATTGGCAAGCCATTCAAACCGAGATTAAATCGATCGAACAACAACTCCAACAACGTCAACAAGCATTAACCAGCGTCGAGCAAAGACTCCAAGAGATCGATCGACAACGCAGTATCTTAACTGAAAAAATCTCTGAAAATCAACGCCGTACTAGCGAATATATCGAACAGATTGGGACACTCGATCGCAAGCTTACAGATATTAGCACTAGATTAACCGGAATTGGGGACTCGATCGCCACCACCAAAGCCGCCCTAGTCATCCTCGACAAAGAACTCGGCACCGACAAACAACAACGCGACAAAGCCGAAGCCAAACTGCGTCAACTCCACCTCAACCTCCAAGAATTGCAGTGGGAACAACAAAAACTCACCCAACTCCAACAACAACGCCAAACCGAAATC
>JAJAZF010000431.1 GCA_026785875.1 Chamaesiphon sp.
ATCCTACGGGAATTAAAGTTACAGATGAGCAGTTCAATGGCCTTAACATTCAACGACGGCGGTTTCATGGTGAATGGAACTATCTAATTCATCCCCGAAAAACTCCATAGTTACGCAATTTATTTTTGTAAGCTTCCTAAAGAGCGAGAGCAAGTGATGGAAATTACTACTAGTTGGAAGGAAGAAGGAATTATCGAAGGAGAACGCTCGTTAGTGGTCAAACAACTGACTCGGAAACTGGGCAACCTATCGCCCGAACTCCTAGCAAAGGTGAACGGGTTGAATCTCGAACGCGTCGAAGCCTTAGCAGAAGAATTGTTAGACTTTACGAACGTGGGAGATTTAGAGCGGTGGCTGGCGGGGTGACTTCGTTAAATTGAGGTACCGATAATGGTAATTATCGGTATCTAAAATTTTAGTTGAATTGTTTGCTGCACGCGGACTTTTATATTTATTTAAAACTCTCTAACTCATACGGAATTTGGGGTTAGTTAAACTAAGCGACCATCTCACGACAGCCGCTCGTCTTCAGAACGCAGCATGAAACTTTCACTTCACTGCGCTCCTCAATGATTCAACCCTTGTCATGGGTACATCTGAGGTTCAAACTTCCATCTAAACCTGTTTTCGTGTCAATACAAAAAACCCCAACCTGGTCTAGCAGTTTCTTAGGGAAATGTTGCATAATATTACAACATATTGTAACATATTGCAGATCCACCTTAAATAGGATGATAGGCAGAAACATTCTGCTTTTACATGGCGAATATGCTGAATTTTTCAGTCTATCTACCCGAATTTGGGTGGATAGGCGGAAACTTTCCACCTAATAATAGTTAGGCTGTTTTTCGTTGGGATCAGTGGCACCCGACAAGTAGTGTTTCCCAAAAGGCAGCTACTATCCGAATAGGAGAGAATCATGTACGAAGAAATTAAGAGACGTCTCGAAGAGCGGATAAGCGCAGTGCCGCCCTTTAGCATAGAACGCATTGCGATCGGAAGTACGGATGGCGAACGCGATACATCGCTCATTTCTGCACATGTGACTTTGGAACTGGATCGTCACATGAGCGAGATGTATGACGACACAGACGCATCGGAAGCTGCAGTACAGCCTCGCGACACGGTTCGTGAGTTTGGTGGCCTGCGAACACGTCGCCAGTTAGAAAAGCATTTCTTAGAGCGGCTAAGTGTGGACATTAGCAGCCCAATGAAGACATTCGACTTTACTGTGCCAACCGGCAGTAGGGTTTTTGGACCGCCTTACGATCTAGATTGGGCGGAAGGAAACGGCATTGCATTTGGGGGGCGCGTAGACGGCAAGGTAAACACTATACCGACACGCAATGGCTTTACCGCAGCGGGAATTGGCTTCTACTTGACCACAAACGAACCATCACTTGCTGCGATCACGCCACAAGGTACATATGAATGGAGCTGGCTTGCGTTAGAAAACCTGCCTTTCGCTCGGAGCAGGGGCGGCATGGGAATCACGATTTATACCAACGCAGAGCCTCAACCGACGATGTCACGCCAGCAAGTGCTCTGGAGCGTCAGCGGCATGATATCCACGAACTCGACCGTCCCCTGGTCAGGCCAAAATGGCAGCGGTCGGATTGCAGATGCTGCGTCACCAGCTTTCGGCCTTGGGACTGTGCCACTCGCACCAGCTCTTTTGAATATGGTTCCGGGATCGCGATACCTTGTCTGGGTTTGGTGTTGGCAGACCTCGCAGCTTGAACAGGACGATTCGTTCATTGCTTTTTTAAGTTTTTCAATGCCCTTTGTAACCATTAATGCTGGCCCGCCGATTGTGATTCGCTAAACGAACTCGGGACTGCCTCCATTATCCCATTAGGAGAATAAAGGGGCCAGGCTCGATTAGCGGCAGCGATGCCTAAATAATAGTTAGGCCGCCTACCAATCCCACTCGCGGAGTGCGGGCTGGCCGAGAATCGAGTAAGGTGGTCTGGTGCGCAAGTCGCCGGTGCATACGCAGGGACGCTCAACAAGCGGCCGCATACAGAACGTCAGGTTTATTGAAAAATTCCTGACACTAACAAAATCGGAAAAACGCATGTCACTGTTCACAGGTCCTTACGAAAATCCTTTCGCTTCGTCGCCAGACCCCACGATGCAAATCGCTCTCGACTTAACACGCCAAACGTTGTCGTTGGCCGGTGCCCCAAATGTCGATACTATGGCACTGATGGTTGTGCCGTTGACCGGCTTTGAGCACACAGCCGACCACCCTTGGGCAGGTTTGCGGGCACACGAGGAGCACTACTCGGGCAGCTTGCTCAAGGTTGCCGCGATGTACGCGGCATTCGACCTTCGATCCAGCGCCGACCAACTCGCGACCGACGGCGGATTGACGACGTGGCCGCAAATCGAGGCGGTGTTGAAGTCCACCTTTGACCCGGAAATAGACGCCCACACCCCGTCACTGATCAGCGGATCGCCACTGCTGCGTCCGGAAGACAAGACCCGAAAGCCGAACTACTCAGCCGTCCTGCAGTTGGGCGCCGCAGGAGGAGACTTCGTCGTGGATTTCACCCAGGCGCAGTTGAACGCGTTCGAGGACATGATGGTGCAGCAGCACAATCCGGGCGCGACCACGACGATCCATGGGCTAGGTTATCCCTACTTGAACGGAAAAATCGCCGATGATGGCTTCTTCGACGGTGTGGGAGAAGGACTGTGGTTGGCCGGAGATTACACGTTTGGCACACAGTGGCCTTCGGCGCGCATCCCTTGCGTCAATGATCAAGATACCGCTCAAGGCACGACTGCGTGGCATCTCGCTATGCTTCTGGCGCTGCTGGCCGACGACAGGCTGGTGGGGACTAAGAGCAGCGCTAGAATGAAGGAACTGATGGGAAGAGCCGGAAAGTTTTTCCCTCAGACCAACCCACCGATCTGGTCGGCGAATGGGCGATTCGTTCCGACCCATGGCAAAGTCGGTATCGGTTCGCTGAAGTCCGGCAAATCCACATTCTCAGAAGGACTGATACTTCGTGACACATTGCGAAACCTCGAATTCGTGGTCGTGTGGCAAAATGTAATCAAAAGCGGACAGACCGATCTACAACTCTTCCAGCCCGTAGCAACGCTCATTGAAGCCGCGATCAACGGGTTCCTGCCCTAAACAAAGCTATGCCAGCGGTTACCCATTAAGCGGAGAATAACAGAAAACGTGTATGTTATGGCTCCGCAACGCCTGAACGATATGGTTAAAGCTAAACTGCCTGAACCCCAATATCCAGAGGTGGAACTGCACATCCTTCGGTATCACGTTTGTACACCGATGTCACTGGTAGCCATTAATTTAACTTTCGTTAATGGTACACCCTGACCAGTGAGCAACAAGTAATGAACTTATTCAAGGATATGAGTAGGAGTCTAAAAAGTACCAGTAATGGTAACTCGCTGGCTACCTACCCTACTTCAAGTCCGGTTTTGCAGACGAGCGGCTGTCGTGAGATGGTCGCTTAGTTTAACAATTCTGCGTTTCCCCCTTAGACGGCATGTCCTGGATAGTAGAAGTGTTTGAGATTGCGAGGGTTGCTGGGGTCAACCCAACTTACAAGATTCAGAGATCGAATTAATTCAGTTCTAAGAATTGATAGCAGTCGTGTTGCTGGCAATGACTATCCCAGCAGGCGGAAGCCAGGTTGGGCATCGATTGGGGTAGGATGCCCCTCGATTCGGAAGGGTTGGCGTAGCATTAGCCCTCCGCCGTTCGCACTAGCAATGGCCACATGCAGGCTGCCCGACGACAGAGCAGCGACAGCCCGGATGCTGAAGGCTATCTCACGCTCTTCACCGGGTGCAAGCAGATCGATGCGTACATCGCGCTGCCTTTCAAGGCTTAAAGCAAAAGGTGCTTCAATCGCAACTTTGACTGACCGCAGAGCGAAATCCCCCGCGTTGTGGAGAAGAACCCGGACTGTTCCCTCCGCGCCCTCCTGCCACACTAAAGGCATGTTCAGCGTCGCTCGTAAGGGAGAAGGCAAGCGCATAGGCATAATCAACGCAGTCCTTTCATCCAGTCTGGCACGAAGATAAAGGTTATGGCTTGGCAGCAAGGTCAGTGGTAGGTCATCAGTAACAAGTTAAGAAAGTCGAGAGGTTGTCAAGAGGGTAAGGAAAATGTGTCAAACTGAGACTAGGTAGAAGTTTGGGGAGTTTGACCATGCCTAAAGCCACGAGCCAAAAGCGACTCAATCGGGATCATGCCAGACAACAGCAAAGACCAATGGTGGAAGAAGAAGTGATTGCGGCACAACTAAAGGCATTGGTAACACCAGCCATCACTGCCCAAGAAAACTACTATCGCCAGTTGGGAATGAGAGATCGAATTTTAAATCTACCATTTATGGTGGCGGCGATACTGACGTTGTTATGGCGAGATGTAGCGTCAGTCAGAGAAATGACGAGAATGCTAGGGCGAGAAGGATTCTTGTGGTGTTCGCCCACACAAGTGACACAACAAGCCATTTCCCAGAGATTCTTAACATTTCCAGCCGAGTTATTTGAAAGAGTATTTAAGGAATTATTACCAGAGTTTCAAAAAAGATGGCTTAGTCGAATCAAGCGACCATTACCAGATAGCATTCAATTCGCCAGTGGTAAATTCGAGCGAATTTGGGCGTGTGATGGTTCAACATTAGAAGCAATTTTCAGGAAATTAAATAGTTTAGAAGATGTGCCGATAGGGAAATTAGCGGGGAAAATGGGAGTAGTAATCGATCTAATTACCAGACTACCAGTAGCGATCTGGTTTAGAGAGAATCCCAAAGCATCAGATGTTAACTTTGAGTCAGACATCTTGAATATCATCATGAGTAAAACACTAATATTGCTAGACAGAGGATTTTATCACTTTCGATTTTGGCAGCAACTGGTTGATAAAGAGGTTCATTTTATCACTCGATTAAAGAAAGGAGCAGCCCTGGAAATCAAGCAAATATTTACAGATAGCTATAGTATCCGAGATCGTCTAGTCAGAATGGGTTCGGGCACACAGAAAACACCATATATCACTGTTCGCTTGGTGGAAATTCGCTCAGGTAAAGCGTGGCATTCTTATTTAACTAGCGTAATTGACCCGTTGATTCTACCCCCTTATGTAGTTGCTGACTTATATGGAAAACGGTGGCGAATCGAAGAGGCATTCAACACTGTCAAAAGACTATTGGGATTAAGTTACTTGTGGACTGGTTCGATTAATGGAATTCAATTACAACTTTGGGGAACTTGGCTATTTTATGCGGTTTTAGTCGATTTGGGTGATGCGATAGCTGATGAGTTGGCTTTACCATTTGACCGCATCTCCTTAGAGATGACTTATCGAGGTCTTTATCATTTTTATGTCGCTCATCAAAAAGGCTTGGCTACCGATCCAGTTCTCTATTTTGCAGCGAAGGAGAATCAAGATTTGGGCGTTGTTAAAACTATTCGTAAACCCAATGTCAAATTAATTATTGCCCCTTTCCCTGAGTCCGCCAATAGGCACATCAATTTTTTCTTTGATCAATCCCCTCAAGTCCGCTTGACAACTGCCTCACAAGCTTAACTTGTCACTGATG